>NZ_JBIVKQ010000003.1:0-88127 GCF_044750845.1 Streptomyces sp. NPDC088766
CTGGTGCGTGCGATCGCAAGGCGGAGGGTCGCCCCGATACTGGTTGTATCGGGGTGATCCCGACAACGCGGCGAGCGTGCGTGCCAGACGTCGCCGGGCTGGGGGCACCCCCTCTGGGGGAGGGACTTTCGAAACACGCCCTAGGCCCTGGCGTTGGCGTCACCTTCCCGTCGTCCGCCCGGAGGGCGGGCCCTGGGGCGTCAGGTGCGTGCTCCGGGGGAGGCGTGCACGGCGTCGCGGGGCAGGCGGGAAGGTGACGACGGGCCCTGGAACCGCGCCGGTGGCGCCGGCCGGGTTTGAAGGCACTGTCAGTGGCGCAGTGCACTATCGAAGCCGGGAGGTGGTGCAGGTGCGGGCGATCGGCTACGACTGCGACGTGCTGGTGATCGGAGGCGGCATCGTCGGCCTGTCGACGGCGCACGCGATCAGCCGCGCCGCGCCGGGCACCCGCGTGACGGTGCTGGAGAAGGAGCCGGGTCCGGCCCGCCACCAGACGGGCCGCAACAGCGGCGTCATCCACAGCGGCGTCTACTACCGCCCCGGCTCCCTCAAGGCGCGCTACGCGGTCCGGGGCTCCGCCGAGATGATCAAGTTCTGCGCGGAGTACGGCATCCCGCACGCCGTCACGGGCAAGCTGATCGTCGCCACGGACCGCGCCGAGCTGCCCCGCCTGCACGCCCTGGCCCAGCGCGGCCGGGAGAACGGGATCGCGGTCCGCGAGCTGGGCCCCGCCCAGATCACGGAGTACGAGCCGGAGGTCACGGGCCTCGCGGCGATCCGCGTCGGCTCGACCGGCACCTGCGACTTCACCGCGGTCGCCCGTCAGCTCGGCGAGGCATCCGGCGCGGAGCTCCGCTACGGCGCGCAGGTCGTCCGGATCGACCGCCGCGCCGACCGCGGGGTGGCGGTCCGCACCGCGCGCGGGGACGTCGTCCGCGGCCGCGTCCTGGTGAACTGCGCCGGTCTGCACTGCGACGAGATCGCCCGCCTGACCGGGGACGAGCCCGAGATCCGCATCGTCCCCTTCCGCGGCGAGTACTACGAGCTGGCCCGCCACGACCTGGTGCGCGGCCTGGTGTACCCGGTTCCCGACCCGGCCTTCCCGTTCCTCGGCGTGCACCTCACCCGAGGCCTGGACGGGAGCGTCCACGTCGGACCCAACGCGGTCCCGGCCCTGGCCCGCGAGGGGTACGGCTGGGGAGTCGTGCGCCCGCGGGAGGCCGCCGCGACGGCGGCCTGGCCGGGCGCCCGGCGCCTGGCCCGCCGGCACTGGCGCCACGGCGTCGGAGAGCTGCACCGGTCCCTGTCCAAGCGCGCCTTCGTGGCGGAGGTGCGCCGTCTGCTGCCCGCGGTCGAGCCGCGGGACCTGGTGCGCGCGACTGCCGGCGTCCGCGCCCAGGCCGTCCGGCGGGACGGCTCCCTGGTGGACGACTTCCTCGTACGACGGTCCCCGCGCGCGGTCCACGTGCTGAACGCCCCCTCACCCGCGGCGACGGCCTCCCTGCCGATCGGCCGGGAGGTGGCCCGCAGGGCGCTGGAGGCACTGGGGCCCGTGTAGGCGGGCGTCCACCGCACGACGGTGCCGGGGCCGGCCGGGCACCGTGGGGAGGACGGGCGGTCCCGGCGTGCGCCGCCCGGCTCGGCCTGACCAGCGGCCCCACAAGGCCCACCCGTACCGGCGCCCCGCCCCCACTCGCTCCCCTCCCCCGTCGTCTCCCACGTCCCCTCCCCCGTCTCCCCGTCGCCTCCACCGTCGCCCCGACCCGCCCCCTGCACCGTCGCACGTAAAATCGAGCCCACTGTGTCTGATTCGTTGAGTGCCCCAGAACCCGCAAGGCCCGCCCCAGGTGATCACCACCGCGGCGAGTCCGTCCGTCGTACCCGTGCCAAGGGTGAGCCGCGCTTCCCCGACGGTCCGCGGGCCGATCCCGCCGGGTCGCACTTCGAGCGGCGGATCAGGAGCTTCCAGCCGCGGCGCAGCCGGGTGACGGCGGGCCAGGCCGAGGCGCTCGAGCGGCTGTGGGCGAAGTGGGGTCTGGACATCGACGGGCACCGCGTCGACCTCGCCGAGCTGTTCGGCAACGGCAACCCGGTCGTGCTGGAGATCGGCTTCGGCATGGGTGAGGCGACCGCCCAGATGGCCGCCGCCGACACCGGGACGAACATCCTCGCCGTGGACGTCCACACCCCCGGCCAGGGCAATCTCCTCAACCTCGCGGACCGGGGCGGCCTGACGAACATCCGGGTGGGCAACGGCGACGCGATCATCCTGCTCCGCGAGATGCTTCCCCCGGACTCCCTCGCCGGGCTGCGCGTCTACTTCCCCGACCCCTGGCCCAAGAAGCGCCACCACAAGCGGCGCCTGATCCAGCCGGAGTTCCTCAGCCTCGCCGCGACCCGGCTGAGACCGGGCGCGCTCGTGCACTGCGCGACCGACTGGGAGCCGTACGCGGAGCAGATGCTCGAGGTGCTCACCGCGCACCCCGACTTCGCCAACACCCGCGCCGACGGCGGTTTCGCGCCGCGCCCCGGCTTCCGGCCGCTGACCCGTTTCGAGGGTCAGGGACTGGACAAGGGTCATGTGGTGAACGATCTGCTCTTCCGCCGCGTACAGCACGAGGGTCGCCGGGATCACTGACCAGCCAGAATCCCCTCCACCACCGTCCGCTCCCTCGTTAGGGTCGATGCCGTGGCCACCAGTTCCCCGTTCCCCCCGCTTCCCCCCCACCCGCCGCACCCCGGCGGCCCGGCCGAGGGCGGTGTGCTGCGGCACGCGCACTGGTGGCAGCACAAGTGGGTCCGCTACGGCGCGCTGATCACGCTGCTCGCCCTGTCGGGACTGGTGATCGTCGCCCTCGTCCGCGAGCAGACGGGCACGGAGGGGTTCCTGGTCGGACTGGGCCTGGCGATCCTTCCGGTGCCCCTGCTCATAGCCGCGTTCCGCTGGCTGGACCGGGTGGAACCCGGCCCCTGGCGGAATCTGGTCTTCTCCTTCTCCTGGGGCGCGTGCGCGGCAGCGCTGATGGCGATCGTCGCGAACAGCTTCGCGGTGCGCTGGATAGCGACGGCGACGGCCGACCCGGCCCATGCCGACACCCTGGGCGCGACCGTGATCGCGCCGGTCGTCGAGGAGACCGCCAAGGCGGCGGCCGTCCTCCTCGTGTTCCTGTTCCGCAGGCGGGACTTCACCGGGATCGTCGACGGGGTCGTGATAGCCGGGATCACCGCCACCGGCTTCGCGTTCACCGAGAACATCCTCTACCTCGGCAACGCCTTCGGCACCGACCAGCTCACCGGGGACGGCGGTATCGCCTCCGTCACCGTCGCCACGTTCTTCGTGCGCGTCGTCATGTCGCCGTTCGCGCATCCCCTGTTCACGGTCCTGACCGGCCTGGGTTTCGGCATCGCCGCGCTGTCCGGGGAGCGTCAGCGCGTGCGGCGCGTGGTGCTGCCGCTGTGCGGGCTGCTGCTCGCGATGCTCATGCACGCCCTGTGGAACGGCTCCGCGACCTTCGGCGACTGGGGGTTCTTCGCCGTGTACGGGGCGTTCATGGTGCCCGCGTTCGGAGTGCTGACCTGGCTGGTGGTGTGGACGCGCCAGCGCGAGCTGGGCACCGTGCGCGACGAGCTGCCCGCGTACACGGCCGCCGGCTGGCTCGGCCCGGCCGAGCCCTACGCCCTCGGCTCGATGCGGGCCCGCAGGCTGGCCCGGCAGTACGCCCGACGGCACCTCGGCAGGCCCGCGGCGCGGGAGGTGGCGCAGTACGAGGCCTACGCCACGTCTCTCGCGTTCCTGCGGCACCGCGGGCGGCACGGGCGGGGCGGCGCCGACTTCGTCGTACGGGAACGGGAGTTGCTGAACGAGCTGTGGCGGCGCAGGGAGGTGGCCAGGCCGGCGCTGGAGCACGCGTCCCGGCTGGCGGCTCCGGTGCCGCTGCCGGTCTACGGGGGGTACGGCACGTACGGGGGGTACGGGTTCCCGCCGGGGGCGGCGCACCCGCCGTCCGGGTACTACGGGTATCCCGGGTACGCCTCCCCTCCGCACACCGTGCCCCACCCGCAGGCCTCGCCCGCCCCGTACCCGTACACCCGCTCCGCCCCGTACCGGTCCTGAGCGGCGGGACAGCGGTCCGGCCGAAGACGTTGCCGCCGAGGGCGAGCGGGAGGACCTCGAGGTCAAAGGAGCCGAGCTTGCGCAGAGAAGTCATGCCCGATGAGAACGCCCTGGCCGGAGGCGCGCGTTCCGCACCTCCGGCCAGGGTTCACGAACATCCGGGAAACATCCGGGCGTAGACCTCACCGACCCCCGTGACACTTCCCGGAAGACCTCGGGAGTCCGGGCAGGACCCCGAGGAGACTCTCAGGGACCGGCAGGGGTCCCGAGGAGGCTCTCAGGGGCACCCGGCGGGAGTCCGGGTCGCCGGGGAGCATCTCCGGCGGCGTCTCAGGGGTTGATCCCCTTGTCCCGGAGCCAGGCGGCCGGGTCGATGCCGGTGCTGCTGCCGCCGGGGTGGACCTCCAGGTGGAGGTGGGCCCCGGTGACGTTGCCCGTGGCGCCGACGCGGCCGATGACGTCGCCGGTGGCGACCTTCTGGCCGACGCTGACGCCGATGGAGGACTGGTGGGCGTACCAGATCTCGGTGCCGTCCTCGAGGGTGAGCACGGTCTTGTACCCGTACGACCCGTCCCAGCCGGCGGAGGTGATGGTGCCGCTGTGCACGGCCTTGATGAGCGTGCCGGTGGGGGCGGCGAAGTCGAGGCCGGTGTGGTACCCGGAGGACCAGTAGGCGCCGGCCTGACCGAAGGTCGAGGTGATCGTGTACGAGGAGGTCGGCAGCGCGTACTGCTTGGCCAGTTCGGCGAGGCGCTCGGCCTCCGCCTTCTTGGCGGCTTCCTCGGCGGCCTTCTTCTTGGCGGCCTCGGCCTTGGCCGCGGCCTCCTTCTCGGCCTTGGCTGCGGCCTCGGCGGCTGCCTTGGCCGCGGCGGCCTCGGCGGCCTCCTGCGCCTTGGTCTCGACCTGGGTCTGCTGCGACTCGGCCTGCGCCATGATCCGGTTGCGCAGCGCCTCTCCGGCGTCGGCACCGCTGTCGGCGCTGTCGGCGGCGACGGCCTCGGTACCGAAGGCGCCGAAGGTGCTGAGAGCGGGCGCCGTCTCCTCGGGGGTGTCGTCGTCCGAGATGAGGGAACCCACCGAGGGGAGGTCGGGCATGGAGATGGAGACGGGCGACTTGCCGGTGTTGGCGCTGGCCATGCCCGCGCCGCCGACGGCGGCTATGACGCCGACGCCGAGAACGGTGGAGCTGCGGGCGAGTCCGCCGCGCTGCTTGGCGACGCGGTGCTTGCCGCGCACCGGACGAATGGAGTCCGCGGTGGGGTTCCATTCCTCCCAGGGGCCCTCGTCGGTGCGGTAGGTGCCGTAGCCGAAGGTCTGCTGGCCGGGCACGGCGGGGGCTTCTGGGGCAGGCCGGTTGGACGCCACGCGGGCGTACTCCTTTCCTTCCGTCGCCTACCGGGTTAGCTGACGGGTTCGGAGCGGGAAGGTCTCCTACGCGCGTATACCGGCCGTGACTGTACGGCGGCTTCCGCGTGATTCACCCCAAGTTGGTGGTTCCCCGGTTCCCTTGCGGGATTCGGCGCGTGCGCACGGAGCCGCCTCTTGTGACGGCTGGGACGACCGCGCTGCGTTATCGAACGTTAATAGACGCGGGGGCGGGATTCCAAGCCGTTCGGCTTGATCAACAACATTCATGGCCTGGACTTTCAGCCCAGGAGCGGTGAAAAACGGGCGAGTTGACCGGCCGCCCGAACGGTTCAGGGGTCACCGGGTTTTTGACGGTGTCTCAGATGTTGTGCGCAGGGCTCCGACGCGTTGACCGTACGTGACGGGAAGGGTCGCCCTGACGCACCGAGGGCCGGAATCCCTTGATCGGGATTCCGGCCCTCGGCATTGAGTAGCGGGGACAGGATTTGAACCTGCGACCTCTGGGTTATGAGCCCAGCGAGCTACCGAGCTGCTCCACCCCGCGTCGGTGTGACACCAGTCTACGCCATGCGGGGGACGCCCAGAACCACGGTCGGACCCGGGGGACCGGTCAGGGGGTCCGGCGGAGCAGATGGCCGTTGGGCGCCTTCGCCCGCTCCTCGTACTCGGGAAGGACGACGACGTCCGCGCCCGCGGCGGCCAGCAGGCCGCTCCCGTCGGCGTCGGCGACGAAGGTGTCCGGCTCCCGCCAGGCCGTCACGACCCGGCGCACGCCCGCGTCGAGGATCAGACGGGCGCACGGGGCCGGCCGGGAGGAGCGCCGGGCGCAGGGTTCCAGGCTGCTGTAGACGGTCGCGCCGGCCAGCCGGGGGTCGGCGGGGTCGGTCTTGGCGAGGGCCGCCTCCTCGGCGTGGACGACGGGGTCGCCCGCCTCGCGGGAGTGGCCGCGCGCCAGCTCCGTACCGTCGGCCGCCACCACGACCGCGCCGACGCTGAACGCGGTCCGCGACGGCGGACAGGCGGCGGCCAGCCCGCAGGCGAGGGCCAGCCAGTGCCGGTCGGCTGCGGCGGGGAGCAGCCCGGTACCGGGTGCGGTGGGCTCGTACGACATGAGGACCACGTCCTCGATGCGCCGGGTCCCCGTCAGCCGCAGGCGCCCGCCCTGGTAGCCGCCGGGGCCGAACAGCCGGGGTGCGTGCGGGTCGCCCACGAACAGGGGGGCCAGGACGAGCTGGAGTTCGTCGGCGAGGCCCTCCTGGAGGAGCTGGGTGTGGATCGTGCCGCCGCCCTCGACCATGAGGCGCCGTACGCCCCGCACGTCGTGGAGGTGTTCCAGGAGCCGGCGCCAGTCGAGGCCGGGGCCCAGCGGGACGACGTCCGCCGCGAGGCCGAGGGCACGGGCGCGGTCCGCACCGGCGTCGGTCGTGAAGAGGACCTTCTCCCCGCCGGTGTGCCAGAACCGCGCCGCCGGGTCCAGCTCACCGGTCCCGCTGACCGTGATCTTGAGGGGGTACTCCGGCTTCCCGGCGGCCACCCGGGCGGCGCGGCGGGCGGGCGAGTTGACCAGCAGGCGCGGATTGTCGGCGCGGATCGTGCCGGCCCCGACCAGGATGGCGTCGACGGAGGCCCGCACCTCGTCGACCCGGTCGAAGTCGGCCGGGCCGGACAGCAGCAGCCGGTCGGGGCCGGTGTCGTCGAGGTAGCCGTCGAGCGAGACGGCGGCGGACAGCAGGACGTACGGGTACGGCATCGGCGCGGGTCTCTCCGGGATCGGGGTCGGTGAACGGACGGGGGCGGGGCGGGGACGGGGACCGGGCCCGGCGGCACGGCAGGGCTCGCCCCGCCGCCCGGCGGGCGACGGGCGGCGGGGCTCGGTGCGAGAGCCGCGGCACGGCACAGCTTGGTTCAAGTTTGAAACAAAACTACACTGGCCGCATGACGACCCGCTGGCTCTCCCCCGAGGAGCAGCGCGCCTGGCGCGCGTACATCGCCGGATACCTCCTCCTGGAGGACGCGATCGACCGGCAGCTCCAGCAGGAGGCCGGCATGCCCCACGCCTACTACTCCATCCTCGCCCACCTCTCCGAGGCGCCGGAGCGGCGGCTGCGCATGACCGACCTGGCGGAGCACCTGAAGGCCACCCGCAGCAGGCTGACGTACGCCGTGACGCGGCTCGAGAAGGACGGGCTGGTGCGGCGCGAGGACTGCCGGTCGGACAAGCGGGGAAGTGTCGCGGTCCTGACGGACGAGGGCATGGCGGTCCTGGAGAGCGCGGCGCCCGGCCACGTCGAGACCGTGCGCGGCCTGCTCTTCGACCGGCTCACGCCCGAACAGGTGGGGCAGCTGGAGGAGATCTTCACGCAGGTCGCGCGAGGTCTCCAGGGAGGCGGCGGCGAGGCCGCGCCCGAGGATCCGCCGTGGCGCCGGCGTTCCTCGCCCTGCTCCGGGACCTCGTGAGCCGACGGCTCCGTCCGTGAGCCACCACACCATCCCATTGCTTCAAATTTCAAGCATGAGGTAGGGTCACGAACCGTAGATCTGCTTCAAATCTGAAGCAGAAGACGTGTGCACCGCCCCCGGACCCGGAGAACCCGCATGCTCGACACCCCCGCCGCCACCCAGCGTGCCCGCGTCCGGGTACCGCTGCGCTTCCACGACGGCTACTCGGTGGACGCCGAACTCGTCACCTTCCACGGCCTCGCCGACGGCCAGGAGCACGTCGCCGTCGTCCTCGGCGATCCCGGCCCCGTCCCGCTCGTCCGGCTGCACTCCGAGTGCCTGACCGGCGACGTCCTCGGATCCGCCCGCTGCGACTGCGGCCCGCAGCTGCGCGAGGCGGTCGAGCGCATCGCCGACCGCGGCGGAATCCTGCTCTACCTGCGCCAGGAGGGCCGCGGCATCGGCCTCTACAACAAGCTCGACGCGTACGCCCTCCAGGACCAGGGCCTCGACACCTACGAGGCGAACGCCGCGCTCGGGCTGCCGGAGGACGCCCGCGACTACACCGCCGCCGCCCAGATGCTGCGCGCCCTTGGCGTCACGGAGCTGGACCTGCTGTCCAACAACCCCGACAAGGCCGAGCAGCTCCGCGGACGGGGCGTCGGCGTCCGCGACCGCGTGCCCACCGGCGTCTTCACCACCGAGCACAACGTGCGCTACCTGCGGGCCAAGGTCCTGACGACCCGGCACACGCTGCCCCTGGCCGAACTCACCGAACTCACCGAACTCACCGAACTCGCCGAACTCACGAGCCGGGACGCGCCCGGCTCTCTCCCGCCGGCCGGCTCGGGCCGAACGGCCCGTCCAGCGCCGCCCATTGGAGCAGCATGATGGTCTTCGCGTCGGCGATCCCGCCGGTGCGGACCAGGGCGAGCGCCTCGGTGAAGGGCAGTTCCACGACCGGCACCCGCCACCGCGGCCCGGGAGGGGCTCCCGGCGCGGATCGTCGTCGACACGGGCGGCGCGGGCGGACGGCTTCGGGCCGATCGGTCGCCCCGCGCGGGGACAGGCCCGGTGGTGCGGTCAGCCGCGCCACTCCACCAGGAGCAGCGTGGCGTCGTCCGTGGTGTGCCCGCCCCGCGCCCGCTTGAGGGTGTGCGACAGGGCACGCGCCACCGCGCGGACCCCGCGGCCGGTCCTCTCCAGCCCGTTCACCAGCCGGACCAGCTGGTTCTCTCCGAACTGCTCCCCGCCCGCCGTGTGCTCCTCGATCAGCCCGTCGGTGAAGCACAGGACGCGATCTCCACGCTCCAGACCCAGCTCATTGAGCTCCGGCTCCGCACCGCCCAGGCCCACCGGCAGGGTCGTCGGCCCGACCAGCCGGCGCGTGACACGGTGGTCGCGGACGAGTATCGGCGCGGGGTGGCCGGCGTTCACCCACTGCAGGTGGCCCGTCCTCGTGTCCAGCCGCATCATCTGCGCGGTGACGAAGTGGTCGGCGCCGAACTGCTTCGCCACGGCGTCGTCCATGAAGGCGTAGATCTCTCTCAGGCCGGTGTCGAGGCGGCGGGCGTGGCGGTAGGCGCCGATGGCCACGGTGGCCATGGTGGCGGCGCTGAGTCCGTGCCCCATCGCGTCGATCATGGCCAGGTGGAGGACGTCGCCGTTGAGCGCGTAGTCGAAGCTGTCCCCCGCGACGTCGTACGCGGGTTCCAGCACCCCGGCCACCGCCACCGTCGGCATGACCATGGCCAGGGGCGGCAGCAGCGACCACTGGATCTCGGCGGCCACGCTCATCGGCTGACGGCGTCGGGTACGGAAGAACAGGTCGGAATATCCGTGCTTGGTCACCAGCAGATCGGCCACCAGCGCGGAGAGCCGGCGCAGCATGCGGCGGTCCTCTTCGTCGACCCGGTCCAGCGTCACGGCCATGACGCCCACCTGGTCGCCGCCGTCCAGCAGCGGCAGGTGGACCCGTACGCCGTCGTCCTCGGGCAGTTCCACGGGCAGCGCGTCGAGGAAGCACCGGCCCGCGGCGGAATCGTCGATCGTCTGAGGGTCCCCGTCCGCGAGGCCCTTGCCGGGCAGGGGTACGAGCAGCAGCTGGCCGTAGTCCTGCAGCAGGACCTGCGGACGGCGGCCCCCCAGCCGCTCCATCGTGTCGGCGACCAGTGGGCCGATGAGGTGGGGAGGAAGCTCGTGCGCGCGATCGAGCACCATCCCCAGAAGCGCTTCCCCGAAGCTCTCCGAGCGGTCCGCACGCGGTCCGGCCGTCATCCGCTCACCCGACGTGATCCGCTCGGATCCGGGCGGCGGCCGTGGTGCACGGAAGAGGTGCCTGTCGCATCACTCCATCATGGGCCGTTCCGCCCCCCGGCGCTCTCCTGGCCGAAGCCGTCCTCGCCGTGTTCCAGGACGCGCTGGGCCGACCGCGTGTTCCAGGGACCGGCGGCGGCCGCCGGCAGCCGGCCGGCTGTTCCCGCCGGCTCGTCGGGCGGGACGACCAGCGGCTCCAGGCGCCCCGCGGTGCCGCACTCCGGGGTGGCGGCATGCCGCTCCGTCCGGCGGGCCGTGGCCGGCCTCCGGCGTGGGGCTCAGCCACGCGTGCGGCATCCGGTACGTGTGCACGTCGTCCGGTGGCGTGCCTTCGGCGGGCGGTGTGCGGGAGTCCCCCGTCGCGACGCCGTCAGGGAGACGTCCAGGCCCTTGGAGTCGCAGGATCCGACGGTGGCGAGATCGACGTCGACGGCGGTCACGCCGTCGCGCAGGCCCTGCTCCGGCGCGGCCCGCAGCAGGGGAGCCGTGGCCGGCCCGATCGCACCGGCGAGCGTGACGAGGGCCCGCTCCCCGGTCACGCCGGTGGATGTCCGGCCGCTGCACGACCGTCACGCCGACCCTCGGCAGCAGAGCACGACGACCGGAAGGGACCCCGAAGTCTCCGTGACCGCGGCGGACGTGACGCCGACCCGTCTGCGCACCGTCCGCTCGGGCGGCCCGGGGTTCGTCTCTCGCCGAGGACGACCCGACAGGGCGGTCGGAGTGCGTGCTGCCCTCGGTACTTTCACCGTACGCCGCCGGCCACCGGAAAAGTGGCGCCGGGCAGACCCTCCCGAGCCGGGCGCACCGCCTGCCGAAGGTTCGTGGAGACATCCCCGGCAGACGGGCCACTCAGTGGGGCACCTCGCCCACCGCTCCCCGCCGGTCATCCACCGGGCCCGCGCCCCACCACGTTCCGCGAGCCACGGACACGTCCGCTCACGCGTCGCTCGCGCATGGGCCCCACAACGAGACAGCGCCCGAGCCGACCGAAGCCGACCCGGACGCTGCACAGCAGGTCAGAGGGGACGAACCCTCCCCCGCGCCGGTAGGCCCTGTGGGACTCGAACCCACAACCAATGGATTAAAAGTCCACTGCTCTGCCAATTGAGCTAAGGGCCCAGGCGATGTTGCCTCCCCGAGCATAGCCGGACGTGGCCGTGTCGCCGATCGGGTATCGGGACACGGCCGCGCCGGGCGGCGAAGACCGGTCACGGATCGACCGGCTCCGCCGTCGCCCCCGCCGCCTCGCGGGGAACCGCCCGACCGCCGGTGGGGCTGAGGAACCAGTGCCGCGCCGAGGCGAACCACCACACGGCCGCGAAGCCGAGGACGACCAGGACGGCCACCGGGGCGTAGTTGAAGGTCTCCGAGGTCACCGGGGAGACCTGGGGGAGCATGAACAGGACGGTGATGACGCCCACCCAGACGACGGAGATCACGCCGATCGTCCGGGACCACCGGCCCAGGTGCCAGGGGCCGCGGGCGAAGTCGTCGCCCTTGCGCAGCCGCAGCAGGGTCGGGATGACGTAGGCGATGTAGAGGCCGATGACGGCGATGGAGGTGACGGCCGCGTAGGCCGTGACGTTGATGAGGTAGGGCAGGCCCAGCAGCAGCGCGCCGCCGGCCGCGAGCCAGACCGCCGCCACGGGGGTCCGGGTGCGCGGGCTGACGGTGCGCCAGAGCCGCGAGAAGGGCAGGGCCCCGTCGCGGGAGAAGGCGTAGATCATGCGGCTGTTGGCGGTGACGGAGGCCATCCCGCAGAACAGCTGCGCGCCGATCACGACGAGGAGCAGCAGCTTGCCCGCCGTGGCGCCGAGTGCGTCGAGGAGGATCTGGGCGGGCGGGGCGCCGGTCGGGGAGCCGAGGGCGCCGTCGTAGGACTGGATGGCGAAGGTGAAGCCGAGGAGCAGGACGAAGCCCGCTATCCACGAGGTCCAGATGGACCGCACGATGCCCCGGGGGCCCGCGGTCGACGCGTCGTGGGTCTCCTCGGTCATGTGGGCGGAGGCGTCGTATCCGGTGAAGGTGTACTGGGCCATCAGCAGGCCGAGGGCGACGACGTAGACGCCGCTGCCCCAGCCGGTGTTGTTGACGAACTCGCCGAAGACGAAGGACGCCGACCGGTGGTCGTCCGGTACGAAGGTCAGCGCGCCGACGATCACGGCCACACCGAGGACGTGCCACCACACGCTCACGCTGTTGAGGAGCGCGACGATCCGCACCCCGAAGGTGTTGAGCAGGCCGTGCAGCACGAGGATCCCCGCGAACAGCAGGATCGTCCGGCCGGGCGTGACCTCGAAGTCGAACTGGAGATTGAGCCAGGCACCGAGGAAGGACGCGGCGCCGAAGTCGATGCCGGCCGTCACGGCGACCTGGCCGAGCACGTTGAACCAGCCCGTGAACCAGGCCCAGGCGGCCGCGCTGCGGGGCGGCGCCAGCCGGTGGGCCCAGAAGTACAGTCCGGCCGAGGTGGGGTAGGCCGAGCAGATCTCGGCCATCGACAGCCCGACGAACAGGGTCATCAGGCCGACCGCGACCCAGCCCCAGGTGATCACGGCGGGGCCGCCGGTGTTCATGCCGAACAGGTACAGCGTCAGGCAGCCCGACAGGACCGAGATGATCGTGAAGGAGACCGCGTAGTTGGAGAACGCCGACATCCGGCGCGCGAGAACCTGCGTGTATCCGAGCTGGGCCAGCCGTTCCTCGTCCGAGAGGCCGGCCGCCGTGCCGTCATCTGTCATGCTCCCAGCAATTCCCTCGCCGGGGGCGTGACACACGTCACAACTTGGCCAGAAAGAACCCCTGCGGGTCCCGGAGGATCCGTCAGAAGAGGCCCTTGCAGCCCTGCCAGCCGGTGGCGGTCCTCACCCGTGCGGAGAAGGTGCCCTTGCCGGTCCCGGGCATCCGCCACAGCACGCCCGCGGTGTCCCGTGCCACCAGGTCGGCCTTCCCGTCCCCGGTGATGTCGCCCACGCCGACGAGCACCGGCCCCGACGGCACGGTGGCGTTCTTCTTCGCCGTACGGTCGAACACGCCCGCCGCGCCCGTGGGGCCGCAGTTCCGAGGGGGCCCGCGCCGAGGGCGACGAGGTTCGCGGAAGCGAGTGTGATCCGGGCACGCCGGGCCGAGGGCCCTTCCCCAGGGGGTACGAGAACGGCACGGCGGCGGTTCTCCCCCTCCGGCCGCTCTGTCCATGCCGGGCAAGGCGATGCCGACGACCGGCTCCGGGGCGGCGACAGGAAAACGGGGGGTCCGCTCCCTCCTCGGACACGGGGAAGGGCCCGTACGACCGGAGTCGTACGGGCCCTTCCCCTGATGCGATCGATGCGATCGATGCGATGGCGATCGGCGGTCAGCCGGCCGGGTCGGCGTCAGCCGTTGCGCTTCCAGCGCGGCTTGTCGTCACGGCGCCCGAAGGAGCCGCCGCCGGTGCCGGTGCCACGGTGGTCGTCGCGGCGGGCGCTCGGCCGGTCGTGGCCGCCGGCGCGGAAGCCGGTGCCCGGACGGTCGTCGCGGCGGTCGCGGTTGAACGGGCGGTCGCTGCCCCGGTGCCCACCGCGCTCGTCGCGGCGGAAGCCGCCGCGGTCGTCACGGCGCTCGAACGGACGCCCACCACGGTCGTCACGGTTGAACGAACGGCCACCACGGTCGTCACGGTCCCGGTTGAAACCGCCCCGGTCACCGCGGTCGTCACGGCGCTCGAAGGAACGGCCACCACGGTCGTCACGGTTGAAGGAACGGCCACCACGGTCGTCACGGTTGAAGGAACGGCCACCACGGTCGTCACGGTCCCGGTTGAAGCCACCCCGGTCACCGCGGTCGTCACGGCGCTCGAAGGAACGGCCGCCACGGTCGTCACGGTCGCGGTTGAAGCCACCGCGGTCGTCGCGGCGCTCGAACGGACGCCCACCCCGGTCGTCACGGTTGAACGAACGGCCACCACGGTCGTCACGGCGCTCGAACGGACGCCCACCGCGGTCGTCACGGTTGAAGGAACGGCCACCACGGTCGTCACGGTCCCGGTTGAAGCCACCCCGGTCACCGCGGTCACCGCGGTCGTCCCGCCGCTCACGGCGCTCGTACGACGACGAGGTCACCGGACGCTCCTCGCGGACGGGGCGGTCGGCGTCCCGCGCGACGGGCTGCGCCGGCACGGACACCTCGGTCAGGGCCTCCGCCCCGGCCGTCCCGGCGGTCTCGCCGGTGCCGGCCACCACGGCCTGCGCCTCGGCGATCGCCGTCTCCGGGTCCTCGCCGCGCTCGCGGGCCACCCGCGCGACCAGCCGGTCGGCCTCCTCGCGCAGCTCGCTCGCGCGCCGCTGCGCCCGCTCCAGCTCCCTGGCCAGCTCGGCGACCTCGCGCTCGGCCTGCTGCGCGGCGTTGCCCGCCGACTCGGCCTGGACCTCGGTCATCGAACGGGCGCCGGTGATCTCGGCGACCTCCGGCTCGAAGGCCGTACCGCCCTGGATGATGTGACGCCCGGCGTCGACGCCCGCGTCCTCCATCAGGCGGAAGATCTGGCGGCGCTGGTGCGGCAGCGAGAGCGAGACCACGGTGCCGGTGCGGCCGGCGCGGGCCGTGCGGCCGGCGCGGTGCAGGTAGTCCTTGTGGTCGCCGGCCGGGTCCACGTTGAGGACCAGGTCGATGCCGTCGACGTGGATGCCGCGGGCGGCGACGTCGGTCGCGACGAGCGCGTTGACGTAACCGTCCTTGAAGTCGGCCAGCGTGCGGGTGCGCGCGCCCTGGGTCATGCCGCCGTGCAGCGCGTCGGCCTTCACACCGGCTTCGCGCAGCTGCTCGGCGATCCGGTCGGCGCCGAGCTGGGTGCGCACGAAGATGATGGTGCGGCCCTTGCGGGAGGCGATCGCGGCGGTGACCGGCGCCTTGTCCTTGGGCTTCACGATCAGGATGTGGTGCGACATGGTCGTCACGTTGCCCTGGGCGCTGTCGACCTCGTGCGTGACGGGGTTGTTCAGGTAGCGCTTGACCAGCGTGGAGATCTCGTTCTCCATCGTGGCCGAGAACAGCATGCGCTGACCGCCCTGCGGGACCTGGTCGAGCAGCTCGGTGACCTCGGGCAGGAAGCCCAGGTCCGACATCTGGTCGGCCTCGTCGAGGACGGTGACCTCGACGTTCTCCAGGGAGCAGGCGCCGCGGTTGATGATGTCGCGCAGTCGGCCCGGCGTGGCGACGAGGATGTCGACACCGCGCTCGAGGGCGTAGATCTGGTTGCTCATCGACGTGCCGCCGCAGACGACCTTCATCTTCAGGCCGAGGACGTCGCCGTACGGCTGGAGCGCGTCGGCGACCTGCATCGCCAGCTCGCGGGTCGGGGTGAGGATGACGGCGCGCGGCTTGCGCTTCTCGGTGTGGCCGCCGGCCAGCGTGGCCAGCGTCGGCAGACCGAAGGAGAGGGTCTTGCCGGAGCCGGTGCGGCCGCGGCCGAGGATGTCCTTGCCGGCCAGGGCGTCCGGGATGGTCGCCGCCTGGATCGGGAAGGGGGAGGTCACGCCGTTCTGGGCGAGCTTGCGCACGACGCCCTCGGGCAGCCCCAGGTCCGCGAAGGACAGCTCGGGCGCCTTGTCGGCCTCGACAGCCTCGACGGTCGTGGTGACCTCGTCGGCCTCGACGGTCGCGGTGACCTCGACGGCCTCGACCGCCTCGCTGTTCTCGGACACGACGGCGTGATCAGTACGGGAAATGGACATGCGAATGCGAAACCTTCCGGAGTCTCGTCGGCACGCGCCCGTCAACTCCGTGTTCGCATTCGACCGCCTCAATGCGGTCCGTCACGGTAAGGGAGAGTACGCGCCACACGGCGCGCTCTGTGGTGGCGCCGGGCAAATGGGATCAAACGATCTAACACCATACGCACCCCGTACCCCTGAAGGCAAACCGGTCTGCGTAGACGTGGGTCGCACACCACTGTACGGCATCTACGCCGGCGCCCCGGCCTCCGGCGCCGGTTCCCGCTCGACCAGCTGCGGCACCGGCTCCGCGTCCGCCGACGCGGACGGCTCGGCCGCCGTCGGCTCCGGCGACGGTGACGCGGGAGGCTCCGGCGACGACGGCGGCTCCGGGTCCGCCGAATGCGTCGGCGTGGGCTCGTCCCGCGGCGGCTGCGGCATCCCCGGCCGTTCGCTCCGGCCGGGTCCGGGCCCCTTCGAGGCCGCCACGCTCCGCCCGGCCGACGGCGAGGCCGCAGGGGAACCGGACCCGTCGGGGCCGCCCTTCGTCCCGTCCCCGCCGTCCCCGCGCCCGCCGCCGGCACCCGCGCCGGACCAGTGCCCGCCGGTCCGGCCGCCGGGCCCGCCCTCCGGCGCGTCACCGCCGCGCTCCCCCGCCGAGTGCGAGGGCCGGGCCCGGTCCCCCTCCTCGTCACCCACGCTCATGCAGCCGGCGGCCGCGGCGACGGCGAGCACCGTGACGGCCAGGCGAACGGGTACGTACAAGGGGCGCACGGGGCCACCTCCGGGGGCAGACGCAGGAGTCACACCCCCAACTCCCGCCGCCCGCCGGAAGACACGCGCCTCGCCACGCCGACGGCTCAGCCGTACCCGAGCGCGTGCAGCCGGGCGTCGTCGATCCCGAAGTGGTGAGCGATCTCGTGCACCACCGTCACCTCGGTCTCCTCGACGACCTCCTCCCGCGTCCCGCACATCCGCAGGGTCGGCCCCCGGTAAATGGTGATCCGGTCCGGCAGCACGCCCGCGTACCACTCGCCGCGTTCCGTCAGCGGGGTCCCCTCGTACAGCCCGAGAAGCTCGGGATCGTCCGCCGGCGGCTCGTCCTCGACGAACACGGCGACGTTGTCCATCAGCCGCGTCAGCTCCGGCGGGATCCGGTCCAGCGCCTCGGCGACCAGTTCCTCGAACTCCTCGCGCGTCATCTCCAGCACGGGGCCCATTCTCCGGCACGACAGCGCCGTACGGTGGGTGAGTCCGCATGTCCGGACGCAGACCTGGGCATACGCGACCAATGGCCCGCGTCCGTGTCCCCGCCGCAGCCCTGCACACCATGAACATGAACCGTCTCCGCACCGCCCGCCGCCCCGGCGGCCCCGTCCCCGAACTCGCCGCCCGGCCCCGCCCCTGGATCCGCGCCCTCGGCCTCACCGCGGTCGTCCTGCTGGGCGCCTGGCTCGGACTGCTGGTCGTCGGGAACGTCCGGGTGCCCGTCGGCCCCATGAACACCACGATGACGCTGCGCCCCGCCCTCGACGGCGGCACGAAGATCAACATCTCCCCGCTCGGCGCCCTCCACCTCGACAGCCACATCGCCCCCGTGCGCCTGGACGTCAACGTCGACCAGCTCGACCCCGAACGCTCCCAGGCCCTCGTCGACCATCCCGAACGCCTCTCCGGACTCCAGGACGAGGTCACCGAGGACATCGAACGCGGCACCCTCGACCTCGCCGTACGCTCCTGCGTCGCCGTCGTCGCCGGCGCCACCGCGCTCGGCCTCGCCGTCTACCGCCGCCCCCGCCGCGCCCTCGCCGCCGGCGGCCTGGCACTGGCCCTGCTCACCGCCTCCGGCGCCACCGCCTACGCCACCTGGAGGCCCGAGTCGGTCCTCGAACCCCGCTTCTCGGGCCTGCTCTCCTCCGCCCCCTCGGTCGTCGGCAACGCCCGCAGCATCGTCACCGAGTTCGACGTCTACCAGCAGGAACTGGCCCGCCTGGTCACCAACGTGACCAAGCTCTACGACGTCACCTCCACCCTCCCCGCCTACCAGCCCGACCCCACCACCGTGCGCGTCCTGCACGTCTCCGACATCCACCTCAACCCCGCGAGCTGGAAGATCATCGCCTCGCTGGTGCAGCAGTACAAGGTCGACGTGATCGTCGACTCCGGCGACACCATGGACCACGGCACGGCCGCCGAGAACGGCTTCCTCGACCCCGTCGCCGACCTCGGCGCCCCCTACGTCTGGGTCCGCGGCAACCACGACTCCACGACCACCCAGGCCTACCTGGAGAAGACGAAGAACGTCCAGGTCCTGGACGACGGCCGGGCCGTGACCCTCGCGGGGCTGCGCTTCGCCGGCATCGGCGACCCCCAGTTCACCCCCGACCGCTCCACCGTGCCGGGCGCCGAGGGGACCCAGGAGGCGGCGGGCGACCGCCTCGCACGGGCGCTCCGCGCCCAGCGGGCCGCCGGCACCCCCGTGGACGTGGCCATCGCCCACGAGCCCTCCGCCGCCCGCCGCACCGACGGCGAGGTCCCGATGGTCCTGGCCGGCCACCTCCACCGCGCCGGGATGGAGATCCTCGACAAGGGCACCCGGCTGCGCGTCGAAGGCTCCACGGGCGGCAGCGGACTGCGCGCCGTCGAGGGCGAGTACCCCGACCCCATCGAGGCGTCGATCCTCTACTTCGACCGCGACTCCCGCCGCCTCCAGGCCTGGGACGAGATCAAACTGGGCGGCCTTGGCCTGACGACGGCCGAGGTCAGCCGCCACCTCCCCAAGGAGAACCAGCCGGGCGCCTCCCCGACGCCCACACCGTCGTCGCCCGCCCCGACCCCGGCTCCCACGACCCCCACGCCGTCCGGCTCCCGGCCCCGGCCCTGAACCGTTTTGGCGATACCTCCTGCCATCCCATATGCTTCTCACGTCCCCGACGCGCTGCGAAGCGCCCAGGCGGGCCGATAGCCCTCATCGTCTAGCGGCCTAGGACGCCGCCCTTTCAAGGCGGTAGCACGGGTTCGAATCCCGTTGGGGGCACGCAACACCGTGTGCGACACTGTCGTACACACAGCTTGGTCCTGTGGAGCAGTTTGGAGTGCTCGCCACCCTGTCAAGGTGGAGGCCGCGGGTTCAAATCCCGTCAGGACCGCTGGAGTTCCTCGTGGACTCCGTGGCTGGGTAGCTCAGTTGGTACGAGCGATCGCCTGAAAAGCGATAGGTCGCCGGTTCGACCCCGGCCCCAGCCACCCCATGGAACAGGGCCCCGATCTTCGGATCGGGGCCCTGTTCGTGTGCCCCGCGACAGCGCCGAACGGGCGCGGGCGCCGCCCCGGCCAAAAGTACTCGCCACGTTTTTCTCCGGGATGAGATCCTGGATCCCGTATGTCTACGCACCCCGCCCCCGCCCTCGGCGTTCTCGCCCCCCGTCTGGCCGAGCTGTCCCTGCGTGATGCGCACCGGCTCGGGCGCAGGCTGGAGGGCGCGCGCAAGATCCGCAAGCCGGAGGCCCGGGCCGCCGTCCTCGCCGAGATCGAGGCGGAGGTCGCGTCCGCCGAGGAACGGATGGGCGCGCGGCGCACCCGCCTGCCCGCCGTCACCTATCCCGAGCAGCTGCCGGTCAGCCAGAAGAAGGACGTGATCGCGGAGGCGATCCGCGATCACCAGGTCGTGATCGTCGCCGGTGAGACCGGGTCCGGCAAGACCACGCAGATCCCGAAGATCTGTCTGGAGCTGGGACGCGGCGTCCGCGGCATGATCGGGCACACCCAGCCCCGCCGGATCGCCGCGCGGACGGTGGCCGAGCGGGTCGCCGAGGAGCTGCGGTCGCCGCTCGGGGAGGCCGTCGGCTGGAAGGTGCGGTTCACCGACCAGGTGAACCCGGAGGCGACCTTCGTGAAGCTGATGACGGACGGCATCCTGCTCGCCGAGATCCAGACCGACCGCGAGCTGCGCGCCTACGACACGATCATCATCGACGAGGCCCACGAGCGGTCCCTCAACATCGACTTCCTGCTGGGCTACCTCGCCCAGCTGCTGCCGAGGCGCCCGGACCTGAAGGTCGTCATCACCTCGGCCACCATCGACCCCGAGCGGTTCTCCCGGCACTTCGGCGACGCGCCGATCATCGAGGTCAGCGGGCGTACGTATCCGGTCGAGGTCCGCTACCGGCCGCTGCTGGAGGAGGAGTCCGAGGACGCCGACCGCGACCAGATCACCGCGATCTGCGACGCCGTCGAGGAGCTGATGGCGGAGGGGCAGGGCGACATCCTGGTCTTCCTCTCCGGCGAGCGGGAGATCCGGGACACCGCGGACGCACTGGAGAAGAAGAAGTACCGCTTCACCGAGGTGCTGCCGCTGTACGCCCGGCTCTCGCACGCCGAGCAGCACCGCGTCTTCCAGCAGCACAGCGGCCGCAGGATCGTCCTCGCGACCAACGTCGCGGAGACCTCCCTCACCGTCCCGGGCATCAAGTACGTCATCGACCCCGGCTTCGCCCGCATCAGCCGCTACAGCCACCGCACCAAGGTGCAGCGGCTGCCCATCGAGGCGATCTCGCAGGCCAGCGCCAACCAGCGCAAGGGCCGCTGCGGCCGTACGTCCGACGGCATCTGCATCCGGCTGTACAGCGAGGACGACTTCCTCGCCCGCCCGGAGTTCACCGACGCCGAGATCCTGCGTACGAACCTCGCCTCCGTCATCCTCCAGATGACCGCGGCCGGGCTCGGCGAGATCGAGAAGTTCCCCTTCATCGACCCGCCGGACCACCGCAACATCCGCGACGGCGTGCAGCTCCTCCAGGAGCTGGGCGCGCTCGACCCGGCGCAGAAGGATCCGCGCAAGCGGCTCACCGAGACCGGCCGCAAGCTGGCCCAGCTGCCCGTCGACCCGCGGCTGGCCCGGATGGTCCTGGAGGCCGACAAGAACGGCTGTGCCCGCGAGGTCATGGTGATAGCCGCCGCGCTGTCCATCCAGGACCCCCGCGAGCGCCCGGCCGACAAGCAGACCCAGGCCGACCAGCAGCACGCCCGCTTCAAGGACGAGACCAGCGACTTCCTGGCCTACCTCAACCTGTGGCGGTACGTCCGCGAGCAGCAGAAGGAGCGCGGTTCGTCGTCCTTCCGCCGGATGTGCAAGCAGGAGTACCTGAACTTCCTGCGCATCCGTGAGTGGCAGGACATCTACACGCAGCTGCGGACCGTCGCCAAGCAGATGGGCATCCACCTCGACGAGCGGGACGCCGCCGGCGACAGCATCCACGTCTCGCTCCTCGCCGGCCTGCTGTCCCACATCGGGATGAAGGACGTCAAGGACGGCAACAAGAACGAGTACCTGGGCGCCCGGAGCGCCAAGTTCGCGATCTTCCCCGGCTCGGCCCTGTTCAAGAAGCAGCCCCGGTTCGTCATGTCGGCGGAGCTGGTGGAGACGAGCCGGCTCTGGGCGCGCGTCAACGCCAAGATCGAGCCCGAGTGGGTCGAGCCGCTCGCCGGGCACCTCCTGAAGCGGACGTACAGCGAGCCGCACTGGGAGAAGGACCAGGCGGCGGTGATGGCGCTGGAGAAGGTCACGCTGTACGGCGTGCCGATCGTCGCCCAGCGGAAGGTGAACTACGGGCGGATCGACCCGGAGGTCTCCCGCGAGCTGTTCATCCGCAACGCGCTCGTCGAGGGCGACTGGCGCACGCACCACAAGTTCTTCGCCGACAACCGCAGACTCCTCAGCGAGGTCGAGGAGCTGGAGCACCGGGCCCGGCGCCGGGACATCGTCGTCGACGACGAGACGCTGTACGACTTCTACGACCGTCGGGTGCCCGACCACGTCGTGTCCGGCGCCCACTTCGACTCCTGGTGGAAGCGCAAGCGGCACGAACAGCCCGACTTCCTGGACTTCGAGCGGGAGATGCTCATCCGGGAGTCGGCGGAGGCGGTCACCAAGGCCGACTATCCGGACTCCTGGCGGCAGGGCCCGCTGAAGTTCCGGGTCACCTACCAGTTCGAGCCGGGCGCGGACGCGGACGGTGTGACCGTCCACATCCCGCTCCAGGTCCTCAACCAGGTGACCGACGAGGGCTTCGACTGGCAGATCCCGGGGTTGCGCGAGGAGGTCGTCACCGAGCTGATCCGCTCCCTGCCGAAGCCGATCCGGCGCAACTACGTGCCGGCGCCGAACTTCGCGCGGCGGTTCCTGGACCAGGCGGTGCCCCTCCAGGAGCCGCTGACCGTGGCGATGGCCCGCGACCTCAAGCGGATGGTCGGCGTCCCCTTCGAGGCCGAGGACTTCGACTGGTCCCGCCTCCCCGACCACCTGAAGATCACCTTCCGGATCGTCGACGAGCGGCGCCGCAAGCTGGCCGAGGACAAGGACCTGGAGGCGCTGAAGCTGCGGCTGAGGCCCAAGGCCCGTCAGGCCATCTCGCAGGCCGCCGCGGCCACCGCCGAGCGGCAGGGCGGCGAGTCCCTGGAGCGCTCCGGCCTGACCGACTGGACCGTCGGCACGCTGACCCGCGTCTTCGAGACCCGTCGGGCCGGCCAGCCGGTGAGGGCGTACCCGGCGCTGGTCGACGACGGCGACACCGTCTCCGTGCGCCTCTTCGACACGGAGGAGGAGCAGGCGGAGGCGATGTGGAAGGGCACCCGCCGGCTGATCCTGCGCAACATCCCGGTCAACCCGGCGAAGTTCGCCTCCGAGAAACTGACGAACGCCCAGAAGCTCGCTCTGTCCGCGAATCCGCACGGCTCCGTCCAGGCCCTGTTCGACGACTGCGCGACGGCCGCGGCGGACAAGCTGATCGGCGACCTCGGCGGGCCGGCCTGGGACGAGGAGTCGTACCGCACGCTGTACGAGAAGGTGCGCGCCGAGATCGTCGACACGACCGTGCGGACGGTCGGGCAGGTGCAGCAGGTCCTGGCGGCCTGGCAGGCCTGTGAGCGCCGCCTGAAAGGCGTACGCAGCCCCTCCCTGCTGGCCAACCTGACCGACGTGCGCAAGCAGCTGGACGCGCTCGTACGGCCCGGGTTCGTGACGCAGGCGGGACTGCGCCGGATGCCGGACCTGATGCGCTACCTCGTGGCCGCGGACCGGCGCCTCCAGCAGATGCCGACCAACGTCCAGCGGGACACCACCCGCATGGAGAAGGTCCACGAGATGCAGGACGAGTACGCCTGGCTGCTGGAGCAGTTGCCCCCGGGCCGCCCCGTCCCGTCCTCGGTGCTGGACATCCGCTGGATGATCGAGGAGCTGCGGGTCAGCTACTTCGCCCACGCACTGGGCACGGCGTACCCCGTCTCGGACAAGCGGATCGTGAAGGCGATCGACGCGGCCGCACCGTGACGAGACCGGCACGGAGGGTGAGTTCGACCAGGCGGGCCACCCTCCTGTAGAGTCTCGTTCCGCAGCACAGCGCAACGCGAAGTGCCGCAAAACCTGGTCCTGTGGAGCAGTTTGGAGTGCTCGCCACCCTGTCAAGGTGGAGGCCGCGGGTTCAAATCCCGTCAGGACCGCACAGTTGAAAGACGGCTCGCACCTCAGGGTGCGGGCCTTCTTCATGTCCCCCCCAGTTCTCCGCTCCCCCGCCCCGCCGCCGGCACAAAGGCCGCGCCCGCGGCGGAGCCGCCGACGGACACAGCAAATCCCGTCAGGACCGCACAGCTCGAAGAAGGCCCGCACCTCAGGGTGCGGGCCTTCTTCATGCCGCCCCGGTTCCCCGGCCCCCTCGCCCCGCCCGCCGACCGAAGGCCGCGCCCGCGGCGGAGCCGCCGACGGGTACGGCGCTTCCCCACAGGACCGCACCCACGGGACCCCAGCCCCGGTCCGGGCGCCCCGCGCGGCCTTGACGGCTTCGCATTCGGCCGGTACTCCAGAAGTTCCGGGCCGCGCTTCCCGCGGGCCCCACTGGAGGTGGCCCATGGCGGCATCGACCGGGCACGCGACGCGGGCGCTGCTCCGCGCGCACCTGTCGGCCGCGTCGTCCTACCGGCACCTGACCCGCCACTGCCCCATCTGCCACCGCCTCCAGCGGCTGGTGACGGACGGCGCGCCGCCGGCCGTGGAAGAGTTCCCGGAAGCGCGGCGGGAGGCCGACGAGGGCGAACAGCCTTACACAGACTGATGTTTGACGCTCGCAATAGCGCACCCGAGGCGGCGGCAACAAGGCCGGTGGCATGTGACGGGTGTCACCGCATGAGTTTCGGGAAGGTGGGTTCTTACCCGCTTCCTACAACTCTTCAATTTAATATGTGCAATTGCACCACTCCGGAGGACACCCCCACGGATCCCCCCGAGGGCCCCCACAGTGGATCCGACAGCCCTCCACAGGGCGCCCCGGACTTCGACAAGCTCGCTCACAGAACGCTCTGGTAGGCATGTCCAGGGCACAAAAAAGATCGCGCCGGACTCGGCGGAGTCCAGCGCGATCGACGACGCACCGTGTGGGCTACGGGCCTGTTGGGGCAGGACCCGCGTCGCTTGGAGCAAGGATGCGGACAACTCGGCAGATTGGGGGACCTGCGGTGTTGTTGCCCGGTACTTCAGTTGCTCAGGCCTCGCTGCGCTGCTGCGGAATACCCGCGAGCAGTGCGCGAACCTCAGCCTCGCGGTAACGGCGATGTCCGCCGAGCGTGCGGATCGACGTGAGCTTGCCGGCCTTCGCCCACCGCGTGACCGTCTTAGGGTCCACACGGAACATGGTGGCGACCTCAGCCGGGGTCAGCAGCGGCTCAGCATCAGGGGTGCGAGCGGTCATGAGCGGCCTCCTCGGGAGAACCGAACCTTCTCGGTTCTTTCCTCTAAATTCTGCACCTTGACCCGCGTTGCCCGAAATGGCGGACGCGAGTCGAGTCGGTTATAGGACGAACGGCTTGTCCTCGGCACTACAACTACACCATCCGTCCAGCCTCGTCGGCCAAACCGATGGAATTGCCCCCCAGGTGTTCATCGGCGACGGAAGCCGATGGACCGTGCCATAGCGGACAGTCACGCCAGTGTGACGATCAGTCACACGGCGATCAGGAGTCACCAGACCCCCCAAAGCGTGCAATGCTGAGATTCCCCCCACGGCGGAGCACAAGTGGACGGACGGAGCCCTCCCCGGACTCCTTGTCCTATTTTGGCACGAGGAGGGGCAACCGGCGCAAGGGCCGTGTACGTGCGGTCCGTCACCCTTGCGACAAAAGCCCGGATCGGGACCTACGTCCCGTCAGTTCCGTGAAGTGCGGCTGACCGTACGCCGTTCGAGGGCATATGACCGTGACGCAGGTCACGGTGGTGCACCTGTCGCCTCTGTCACACCGTCAGTTCGCCGAGCGCCGGTCCCGCACCGACCGCCAGCGTTCCGCGAGCCGGGCGTACGCCTCGCCCGCCGCGGGGCCGTCGCCGCGCCGCAGGGCCTCGATGCCGGCGGCCACGTCGGCCGCCGAGCGGTCGTCCTCCAGATCACCGGCCGGCAGGGCGTGGACGAGCCCGCCGTAGTCCAGTTCCACCAGCGAACGCGGGTGGAACTCCTCCAGCCAGCGGCCCACGTCCACCAGGCCGTCGATGAGCGGCCCCTCGTCCATGGCGTCCCTGAGCGCGCGCAGGCCCCGCGCCACCCGGCGGCGGGCCTGCACCATCGGCGTGCGGTAGCGCAGTACCGGGGCCTGCTCGGCGGTCCCCTTGTCGTACTCGCGCTCCTCGTCGGAGAGGAGCACGAACCAGTGCAGCGGGATCTGCCAGGTCGCCGTGCGGATCCAGGGACGGGCGTCGGGGTTGCGGACCAGCCAGCGCTCGTAGTCCTGGGCGGCCTGGAGGCGGACCAGGGGCGGCAGGACCGCGTCCAGGACCGGGCCGGGCAGTTCGCCGCCCAGCTCTCCCAGGGCCTGCCAGCCGCGCAGCCGGGTCCGCCAGGGGCACACGCACACGACCCCGTCCACGTCGGTCACGAACGCGTCGCCGCTCTCGTGCACCGGGACCGCGACCGGCGGGGTGGGCAGCAGGTCGGCCAGCGAGCGGCGCAGCTCGTCCTGGCAGGTGGGCAGGTCGGCGCGGCGGGCGTAGCGCGCCCAGTGGCTGCGCTCCGGCTCCGGGAAGGCGGCCAGGGGCTCGTACACGCGCAGATAGGCGGCGTACGGGACGATCACCGAGGACACCTGGGGCACGCCTGCTCCCTCCCCTGTGGACCGGCCGGGAAACCTTCCGGACCCCCTGGCGAGGAGGCCGGAGAGCATGCAGATCGTCGCACGGCCGTACTCCGCGAGAGGGTGATCCGCACCACGGAGCGTGCGGCGGGCGGCGCAGGCTCTACGCTCATCCCACAGGCCCCGCCACCCGTACGGGAGCCCCCGTCCCGCCCGCCGCTAGTTACCCAGGAGTCACCACCGTGACCGACGTATCCGGCGCCCCTGGTCATGTGCTGCACACCCTGTTCCACTCGGATCAGGGTGGTCATGAGCAGGTCGTGCTCTGCCAGGACCGTGCCAGCGGTCTGAAGGCCGTCATCGCCCTCCACTCCACCGCCCTGGGCCCCGCCCTCGGCGGCACGCGCTTCTACCCGTACGCGTCCGAGGAGGAGGCCGTCGCCGACGCGCTGAACCTCGCGCGCGGGATGTCGTACAAGAACGCCATGGCCGGGCTGGACCACGGCGGCGGCAAGGCCGTGATCATCGGCGACCCCGACACGATCAAGACCGAACAGCTGCTGCTCGCGTACGGCCGTTTCGTGGCCTCTCTCGGTGGGCGGTACGTGACCGCCTGCGACGTCGGCACCTATGTCGCCGACATGGACGTCGTGGCGCGCGAGTGCCGCTGGACGACCGGGCGCTCCCCCGAGAACGGCGGCGCGGGCGACTCGTCGGTACTGACCGCCTTCGGCGTCTACCAGGGCATGCGGGCCAGCGCCCAGCACCGGTGGGGCGACCCCTCGCTGCGCGACCGCAGGGTCGGGATCGCGGGCGTCGGCAAGGTCGGCCACCACCTGGTGGAACACCTGCGGGACGAGGGCGCCGAGGTCGTGATCACGGACGTGCGCGAGGACGCCGTACGCCGGATCCTCGACCGGCACCCCGAGGGCGTGACGGCGGTCGCGGACACCGAGGCGCTGATCCGGGTCGAGGGCCTCGACATCTACGCCCCCTGCGCGCTGGGCGGGGCGCTGAACGACGGGTCCGTGCCGGCGCTGACCGCGCGGATCGTGTGCGGAGCGGCCAACAACCAGCTCGCCCACCCGGGCGTGGAGAAGGACCTCGCCGACCGCGGGATCCTCTACGCGCCGGACTACGTGGTGAACGCCGGCGGGGTCATCCAGGTCGCCGACGAGCTGCACGGGTTCGACTTCGAGCGGTGCAGGGCGAAGGCCGCGAAGATCTTCGACACCACGCTCGCCATCTTCGCACGTGCGAAGACGGACGGGATTCCGCCGGCCGCGGCGGCCGACCGGATCGCCGAACAGCGCATGCACGAGGCGGCTCAGGCGCGCGGTTGGTGAGCATGCTCCGGTACCCGCCGGGGGAAAGTTCGAGAGAACTCTCACTCTTCCCGGCGGGTCGCCCGCGGATAAGTGGTTAAAATCGCCATTGACCAGCGAGGACAGGGCGCCTCGAAGGTTCTGTGCACACGCGCGTGCTACGGGCGACGTACCGTATGGGTTCGGGCTCAGGTACCGTGGAAGCCCTACGGACCGGCCTCTCTGCGGAGAGTCCGTTCCGGACCATGAACGCGTGTCAAGACTCTGGGGCCGTCGAGCCCCGTCGTTGAGGGGGTCGAGCCATGGGGCGCGGCCGGGCCAAGGCCAAGCAAGCGAAGGTCGCCCGCCAGCTGAAGTACAACAGCGGCGGGACGGATCTCTCACGCCTGGCCGAAGAGCTGGGCGCATCGCCATCGAACATTCCGCCGAACGGTCAGCCGTTCGAGGACGATGACGATGAGCAGGACGACGACCCGTACGCACGGTACGCCGAGCTGTACGGGGACGACGACGAGGACGAGGACGAGGACTCCTCGCACCAACACCGTCGCGGCGCTTGACCTTGCTTCGAGCACTCACCCGGTCGGTGACCCAGGTCACCGACCGGGTCTTGTGCTGCGCACAGGGTCCCGGCCCGCGTACGCGCGTCAGCCCGCGTAGTCCCCGACCAGGGCCGCACCACTCGTGTGCTCCCCGCGGTCGGTGATCTCGCCGGCGACCCACGCCTCGACCCCGCGGTCGGCCAGCGTGGTCAGCGCCACGTCCGCCGACTCCTCCGGGACGACGGCGATCATGCCGACGCCCATGTTCAGGGTCTTCTCCAGCTCCAGCCGCTCGACCCGGCCGGTCCGGCCGACGAGGTCGAAGACGGGGGCCGGGGTCCACGTGGAGCGGTCCACGATCGCGTGCAGTCCGTCGGGGATGACCCGGGCCAGGTTGGCCGCGAGTCCGCCGCCGGTCACGTGCGAGAAGGCGTGGACGTCCGTCGTGCGGGTGAGGGCCAGGCAGTCCAGCGAGTAGATCTTGGTCGGCTCCAGCAGCTCCTCGCCGAGGGTGCGGCCCAGTTCCTCGACGCGCGCGTCCAGGGAGAGCCCGGCCTGGTCCAGCAGGACGTGGCGGACCAGCGAGTACCCGTTGGAGTGAAGGCCGGAGGCCGCCATGGCGATCACCGCGTCGCCCGTGCGGATGCGGTCGGGGCCCAGCAGCCGGTCGGCCTCCACGACGCCCGTACCGGCGCCGGCGACGTCGAAGTCGTCCGGGCCGAGCAGCCCCGGGTGTTCGGCCGTCTCGCCGCCGACCAGGGCGCAGCCGGCCAGGACACAGCCCTCGGCGATGCCCTTGACGATGGCGGCGACCCGCTCGGGGTGGACCTTGCCGACACAGATGTAGTCGGTCATGAACAGCGGCTCGGCGCCGCACACCACGATGTCGTCCATGACCATGGCGACCAGGTCGTGGCCGATGGTGTCGTAGACGCCCATCTGGCGGGCGACGTCGACCTTGGTGCCGACGCCGTCGGTGGCGGAGGCCAGCAGGGGGCGCTCGTAGTTCTTGAGGGCGGAGGCGTCGAAGAGACCGGCGAAACCGCCGAGGCCGCCGAGGACCTCGGGGCGCCGGGTCTTCTTCACCCACTCCTTCATGAGTTCCACTGCGCGGTCGCCCGCTTCGATGTCGACACCTGCTGTTTTGTAAGACGCCGCTGCGTAGCTGGCACCAGTTGTCTCAGACATGGGAGGTGAGAACTTTCGTGTCGTACGGCAGGTATGACGGGACCGTCTACGGGCGGCGGATCGCGTCGGCGGCGGCCGTCGCGGCCGGACCGGCGGCCAGCTCCGTCTCCAGGAGCTGCTTGCCGAGCAGCTCGGGGTCGGGCAGATCCATCGGGTACTCGCCGTCGAAGCAGGCGCGGCAGAGGTTCGGCTTGGCGATGGTGGTCGCCTCGATCATGCCGTCGATGGAGATGTACGCCAGGGAGTCGGCGCCCAGCGAGGTGCCGATCTCGTCGATCGACATGCCGTTGGCGATCAGCTCGGCACGGGTGGCGAAGTCGATGCCGAAGAAGCAGGGCCACTTCACGGGCGGCGAGGAGATCCGGATGTGGACCTCGGCGGCGCCGGCCTCGCGCAGCATGCGGACCAGGGCCCGCTGGGTGTTGCCGCGCACGATCGAGTCGTCGACGACGACCAGGCGCTTGCCCTTGATGACTTCCTTGAGCGGGTTCAGCTTCAGGCGGATGCCGAGCTGGCGGATGGTCTGCGAGGGCTGGATGAAGGTCCGGCCCACGTAGGCGTTCTTGACCAGGCCGGCGCCGAAGGGGATGCCGGAGGCTTCCGCGTAGCCGATGGCCGCCGGGGTGCCGGACTCCGGGGTCGCTATGACCAGGTCGGCGTCGGCCGGGGCTTCCTTGGCGAGTTTCCGGCCCATCTCCACACGGGAGAGGTAGACGTTCCGGCCGGCGATGTCGGTGTCCGGGCGGGCCAGGTAGACGTACTCGAAGACGCAGCCCTTGGGCTTCGCTTCCGCGAACCGGGAGGTGCGCAGGCCGTTCTCGTCGATGGCGACGAACTCGCCCGGCTCGATCTCGCGGACGTACGAGGCGCCGCAGATGTCGAGGGCGGCGGACTCGGAGGCGACGACCCAGCCGCGCTCCAGCCGGCCGAGGACCAGCGGGCGGATGCCCTGCGGGTCGCGGGCGGCGTAGAGCGTGTGCTCGTCCATGAAGACGAGGGAGAAGGCGCCGCGGACCTGCGGGAGGACGGTGTGGGCCGCCTCCTCGATGGTCAGGGGCTTGCCGTCCTCGTCGACCTGGGCCGCGAGGAGCGCGGTGAGCAGGTCGGTGTCATTGGTCGCCGCGACGCGCGGGGAGCGGCCCTCCTGCTTGGGCAGGTCGGCGACCATCTCGGCGAGCTGGGCGGTGTTGACGAGGTTTCCGTTGTGCCCGAGCGCGATGGAGCCGTGCGCGGTGGCACGGAACGTCGGCTGGGCGTTCTCCCACACGGAGGCGCCGGTGGTCGAGTAGCGGGCGTGTCCGACCGCGATGTGACCCTGGAGCGATCCGAGCGAGGTTTCGTCGAAGACCTGGGAGACCAGACCCATGTCCTTGAAGACGAGGATCTGGGAGCCGTTGCTGACCGCGATTCCCGCGGATTCCTGGCCTCGATGCTGGAGGGCGTAGAGCCCGAAGTAAGTGAGCTTGGCGACCTCTTCACCGGGAGCCCAGACCCCGAAGACGCCGCAAGCGTCCTGGGGGCCCTTCTCGCCGGGGAGCAGATCATGACTGAGTCGACCGTCACCACGTGGCACGTCATCGAGTGTAGGCGAGGTCGACCACTGGTCCGAATTGGGGATACCCGCCGGTAATTCGATCTTGAGCATTCGAAGGCCGCCCAGATCACCTCGTCCATGCAGGTCAGGAGCGGTTTCCGGCGATCGACCCGCCGGCCGGGCGCGCCGCGTCGGCCGCCGTCCGGCGGCCGGCTCCGCGGGCATGAGTGAGGTGTCGCACACCATTGGGCACCCACCATTGGGCATCCACCGGGTCAGGACATGAGCGGCAGCAGCTCCGCGAGGTCCGCCCGCTCCCCGCTCGCGGCGACCCTCGCCTCCTCGACGGCCGCCTTCCAGCTCAGCCGCCCGCAGGCCAGCCGCACCCAGGTCAGCGGGTCGGTCTCGACCACGTTGGGCGGGGTGCCGCGGGTGTGCCGGGGCCCCTCGACGCACTGCACGACGGCGTACGGCGGGATCCGCACCTCGGTCGCCCCGCCGGGCGCCCGGACGGCCAGGGCGTCGGCCAGCAGCCGGGTGGCGGCGGCGAGGGCCTGGCGGTCGTACGGGACGTCCAGGCCGGGGACGGCCGCGTTCAGGTCGTCGGTGTGGACGACGAGTTCGACGGTGCGGGTGACCAGGTAGTCGGCCAGGCGCAGCGCGCCCGCGTTCGTCTCCAGCACCCGGGAGCCGGGATGGGCGTCGAGCCGCTCGACGAGCTCCCGCTCCACGGCCGTGAGGTGGGCGTCCGGGTCCGGGTGGTCCGCGGACAGCCGCCGCGTGAAGGCGTCGATGGCCGGGGCGCTCACGGACGTCGCGAACGGCCAGTCGAGCAGGGTGGCGTCCGGCTTCGCCGGCTCCGGCAGGTCGAGCGACCGCCCCACCGCCGTGACGGCCATCCCGATGTGCGCGACCAGCTCCCGCACGGTCCACTCCCCCAGCCGTGTCGGCCGCGCGAGCTGCTCCGGGGTCAGTGTGGCGACGGCCTGCCGCACGTGGCCGAGCTGGGCCAGCACCGCGGCACGGGTCCTGGCGGGGTCGTAGGTCCTGGTGCGCTTCTTGGCCAAAGGCATGGCGGGAAGCCTATTGCGTGCCGGTCCGGGGCCGGCGTCCTTCGGGGACCGGTACCCGCGCGGGCGGACCGCCACGGATTCACCGGCCGCGTCGGGCCGCCCCCGTGGGCGTCCGCGAGGAGGCGGAGGCGCCGGCCTCCCGAACCCGCCCCGGTCGCCGGCCCGCACGGCGACGGCCGCGGGAACGGTTGCGCAGGACGGCGGCCGGCACGCATGCCGAAGGCCGCCGCCCGGGCGTTCAAGGAAGCCCGGGCGGCGGCCTTCGGGTGGTGGTACGGCCGGGCCGCGAGCGCCGCCTACGCGAGCAGCGCCGGGATGGTGTCCTCGTGCGCCCTGCGCAGGTCCTCCAGGGAGAGCGCGAACTCGCCCTGGACGTCGACGGTGTCGCCGTCGACGACACCGACGCGGGTGGCCGGCAGGCCGCGGGCGCCGCACATGTCGGTGAAACGCAGTTCCTCCGAGCGCGGGACGGCGACGACCGCGCGGCCCGCCGACTCCGAGAAGAGGAACGTGAACGCGTCCAGGCCGTCCGGGACGACCAGGCGGGCGCCCTTCTCCCCGAGCAGCGCCGACTCGACCACGGCCTGGATCAGACCGCCGTCGGACAGGTCGTGCGCGGCGTCGATCATGCCGTCACGGGACGCGGAGATCAGGATCTCGGCCAGCAGGCGCTCGCGCTCCAGGTCGACCTTCGGGGGCAGGCCGCCGAGGTGGTCGTGGATCACCTGGGACCAGGCCGAACCGCCGAACTCCTCACGGGTGTCGCCGAGGAGGTACAGCAGCTGGCCCTCCTCCTGGAAGGCGACCGGGGTGCGGCGGGCCACGTCGTCGATGACGCCCAGGACCGCGACCACCGGGGTCGGATGGATGGCCGCCTCGCCCGTCTGGTTGTAGAGGGAGACGTTGCCGCCGGTCACCGGGGTGCCCAACTGCCGGCAGGCGTCGGCGAGTCCGCGGACGGCCTCGGCGAACTGCCACATGACGGCCGGGTCCTCGGGCGAGCCGAAGTTCAGGCAGTCGGAGACGGCGAGCGGCTTGGCGCCGGTCGTCGCCACGTTGCGGTACGCCTCCGCGAGCGCGAGCTGGGCGCCGTGGTACGGGTCCAGCTTCGCGTACCGGCCGTTGCCGTCGGTGGCGATGGCGACGCCGAGGCCGGTCTCCTCGTCGATGCGGATCATGCCCGAGTCCTCGGGCTGGGCGAGGACCGTGTTGCCCTGCACGAAGTGGTCGTACTGGGACGTGATCCACTTCTTGGAGGCCTGGTTCGGGGAGGACACCAGCTTCAGGACCTGGTCCTTCAGCTCCTCACCCGTGGCCGGCCTGGGCAGTTTGTTCGCGTCGTCGGCCTGGAGGGCGTCCTGCCAGTCCGGGCGGGCGTAGGGGCGCTCGTAGACCGGGCCGTCGTGGGCGACCGTGCGCGGGTCGACGTCGACGATCTTGCCGCCGTGCCAGTAGATCTCCAGGCGGTCGCCGTCGGTCACCTCACCGATGACGGTGGCGATGACGTCCCACTTGTCGCAGATCTCCAGGAAGCGGTCGACCTTCTCCGGCTCGACGACCGCGCACATGCGTTCCTGCGACTCGCTCATGAGGATCTCCTCGGGCGAGAGCGTGGAGTCGCGCAGCGGTACGTCGTCGAGCGTCACGCGCATGCCGCCGGAACCGTTCGACGCCAGCTCGCTCGTCGCGCAGGACAGGCCCGCCGCGCCGAGGTCCTGGATGCCGACGACGAGCTTCTCCTGGAAGGCCTCCAGGGTGCACTCGATGAGGAGCTTCTCCTGGAAGGGGTCGCCGACCTGGACCGCCGGGCGCTTCGAGGGCTTGGCGTCGTCGAAGGTCTCCGAGGCCAGGATCGAGGCGCCGCCGATGCCGTCGCCGCCGGTCCGGGCGCCGTACAGGATGACCTTGTTGCCCGCGCCCGACGCCTTCGCGAGGTGGATGTCCTCGTGCCGCATCACGCCGATGGCACCGGCGTTGACCAGCGGGTTGCCCTGGTAGCAGGCGTCGAAGACGACCTCGCCGCCGATGTTGGGCAGGCCCAGGCAGTTGCCGTAGCCGCCGATGCCGGCGACGACGCCCGGCAGGACGCGCTTGGTGTCGGGGTGGTCGGCCGCGCCGAAGCGCAGCGGGTCGACCACGGCCACCGGCCGCGCGCCCATCGCGATGATGTCGCGGACGATGCCGCCGACACCGGTCGCGGCGCCCTGGTAGGGCTCGACGTACGACGGGTGGTTGTGCGACTCGACCTTGAAGGTCACCGCGTAGCCCTGGCCGACGTCGACGACGCCCGCGTTCTCGCCGATGCCCACGAGGAGGGCGTCGGACTGCGGGGCCTTCTCGCCGAACTGGCGCAGGTGGACCTTGGAGGACTTGTACGAGCAGTGCTCGGACCACATGACCGAGTACATGGCGAGTTCGGCGCCGGTCGGGCGGCGGCCGAGGATCTCCACCACCCGCTCGTACTCGTCCTTCTTCAGGCCGAGTTCGGCCCAGGGCAGCTCGACGTCGGGGGTAGCGGCCGCGTGCTCGACCGTGTCCAGAGGCGTCCGGCTCATGCGTTGACCAGCTTCTTGAGGATCGAGGTGAAGAAGGGGAGGCCGTCGGTGCGGCCGGAGCCGATGAGCGGCTCGACGGCGTGCTCCGGGTGCGGCATGAGGCCGACGACGTTCCCGGCCTCGTTGGTGATGCCGGCGATGTCACGGAGCGAACCGTTGGGGTTCAGGTCCAGGTAGCGGAAGGCGACCCGGCCCTCGGCCTCGAGCTTGTCGAGGGTGTAGTCGTCGGCGACGTACCGGCCGTCCATGTTCTTCAGCGGGATGTGGATCTCCTGGCCGGCCGTGTAGTCGGCCGTCCAGGCGGTGTCCGCGTTCTCCACCCGCAGCTTCTGGTCGCGGCAGATGAAGTGGAGGTGGTCGTTGCCGAGCATCGCGCCCGGGAGGAGGTGGGCCTCGGTGAGGATCTGGAAGCCGTTGCAGATGCCGAGGACCGGCAGTCCGGCCTTCGCCTGCTCGATGAGGGGCTCCATCACCGGCGAGAAACGGGCGATGGCACCGGCGCGCAGATAGTCGCCGTAGGAGAAACCGCCGCACAGCACCACGGCGTCGACCTGGTGGAGGTCCTTGTCCTTGTGCCAGAGCGCGACCGGTTCGGCGCCCGCGAGCCGGATCGCGCGCTGCGTGTCCCGGTCGTCGAGGCTGCCCGGGAAAGTGACGACGCCAATACGAGCGGTCACTTCGCGGCCTCCGCGACTTCCTCCACCTTGACGGTGAAGTCCTCGATCACGGTGTTGGCGAGGAAGGATTCCGCAAGATCGTGGATGCGGGCGAGCGCGGCCTCGTCGACCGGTCCGTCAACTTCCAGTTCGAATCGCTTTCCCTGACGTACGTCGGAGATGCCTTCGAAACCCAGCCGCGGCAGTGCGCGCTGCACCGCCTGGCCCTGGGGGTCGAGGATCTCCGGCTTGAGCATGACGTCGACTACGACGCGTGCCACTGGCACTCCCGGTGTTGTGGTGCTGAGCAGGTTCCTGCGTGTGTCTTCAGACTACCCGCACAAAATTTCTACGCGAGTAGAGTTGTAGGAAACTACGTGAGCGCGATCACGATCGGGTACCGGATCAGGTGGCGGGGAGCGTCCCTCACGGAAAATTCCGGGAAAGATCCGTGACGCGCCCCGGCCGCCTATTGCGCTGGGACACGCTGACAGATTTAGTCGAGCTTCACATTCGATTGCCGGGCACTGTACAAATGAAATGGCAATAGCCGATACTTTGCCCCATAACAGGCGAACAGTCGACATCTCCGCGGCGTCTTGGCACGTCATCGCAGAGCTGTCGCACGAAGGGACCGATATTCGTGGCGCAGAAGGTCGTGGTCACTCTCTTCGACGACATCGACGGCTCGGAAGCGGCGGAAACGATCGCCTTCGGACTCGACGGCAGGTCGTACGAGATCGACCTGAATGAAGCCAATGCCGAGAAACTGCGCAAGGCGCTCGCGCCCTACGTGGAGGCCGGCCGCAAGCGGTCCAGGTCCGGCAAGGCGTACCGGCAGACGGAGGTCGCCCCCGACCCGGCGGCGGTCCGCGCCTGGGCCCAGGCCAACAAGCTGGACGTGCCCGCGCGCGGCCGCATCCCCAAGAAGGTCTACGAGGCGTTCGCCGAGGCGCAGTGAGCCGGTGGGGGCGGCCCTGAGCACGAGCCCGCGGGGGCCGTCAGCGGACCCCGCGGGCAACCGACTTGCGCTACCCCCCACATGGTCGGCTAATGTCTGGAGCACGCCAGCGGGGCGGGGCCGAAAAGCCCAGGTCACCGAGGTCGTGCGGGTGTAGTTCAGTAGTAGAACATCCCCCTTCCAGGGGGAAGGCGCAGTGTGCAATTCCTGTCACCCGCTCTGCATCACCGTCCCGGTCCCCCTTGTGGATCAGGTAGGCTGGTGCCCGCGCCGACCGGTGAAAGCCAGTCGGATGCAATGCGGACGTAGCTCAGTTGGTAGAGCGCAACCTTGCCAAGGTTGAGGTCGCGAGTTCGAGCCTCGTCGTCCGCTCCATACCGAAGGCCCCGGTCACCGACCGGGGCCTTCGGCGTATCCCCCTTTCCCTCCCGCCTCTGTGCCCTCCCCTCTTCGCGCTGTCGCGCTTCGTGCTTGACGCTTCGCTCCTGACATTTGTCATGCGGAGCGATGACAAGGCGCACTGCCGTCGGCGGTCCGCCGACGGGACGCTGGAGTCATGGAAGCAAGGGACACGGAAGAACACGTGATAGAGGTCACCGACCTCCGGCGTGTGTACGGGGGCGGGTTCGAGGCGGTCCGCGGGATCTCCTTCCGCGTCGGACGCGGCGAGGTCTTCGCACTGCTCGGCACCAACGGGGCCGGCAAGACCTCCACGGTCGAACTGCTCGAAGGGCTCGCGCGGCCCGACGGAGGGCGGGTCCGGATCCTCGGCCACGATCCCTTCACCGAGCGGGCCGCCGTACGGCCGCGGACCGGGGTGATGCTCCAGGAGGGCGGCTTCCCGTCCGAGCTGAGCGTCGCCGAGACCGCCCGGATGTGGGCGGGCTGTGTCAGCGGGGCCCGGCCGGTCGCGGAGGCGCTGGCACTGGTCGGGCTCGCCGGGAAGACCGGCGTACGGGTGAAGCAGTTGTCCGGGGGCGAGCGGCGAAGGCTCGATCTGGCGCTCGCGCTGCTCGGGGAGCCGGAGGTGCTGTTCCTCGACGAGCCGACCACCGGGCTGGACGCCGAGGGCCGGCGGGACACCTGGGACCTGGTGCGCGCCCTGCGGGACGCCGGGACGACGGTACTGCTGACGACGCACTACCTGGAGGAGGCGGAGGGTCTCGCCGACCGGCTGGCCATCCTGCACCGGGGGCGGATCGCGGCCTCCGGGACGCCCGCCGAGGTGACCGCCGAACAGCCGTCCCGGATCTCCTTCCGGCTGCCGGAGGGGTACTTCGTGGGCGATCTGCCCCCACTGGACGCGCTGGGCGTGTGCGACCACGAGATCGAGGGACGGCTGGTGCGGCTGCGGACCCGGGAGTTGCAGCGGGCGGCCACCGGACTGCTGGTGTGGGCCGAGCGGGCCGGGGTGGAACTGCGGGGGCTCGACCTGCGGTCGGCCTCGCTGGAGGAGGCGTTCCTGGGCATCGCCCGGGAGGCGTCGGAGAAGAACGAAGGGGTCGCGGCATGAGCGGCGGTACGGTCAGGAGTTCGGTGGGGGACGCGGTCGGGGGACCCGTGGGTGCCCCGCCCAGGGGTGCGGTGACCACTCCCGTGAGCCGGATGGCCGCCCTCGCCCGCGCCGAACTCACGCTGCTGGGGCGGAGCAGGGCCACCGTCGTCGCCGCCGTCCTGGTGCCGCTCGGGCTGCCGTTCAGCCTGCGGCCGGTGGTGGACGACATGAACGTGGAGGACTCCGGACTCAGCGTCGGGCTGGTGCTGCTGCCCGCCGCGCTCGGGTTCTCGCTGCTGTTCGGGGTGTACGCGGCACTCACCGGCATCTACACGGCCCGGCGCGAGGAACTCGTGCTGAAGCGGCTGCGCACCGGCGAACTGCGGGACGCCGAGGTCATCGCCGGTTCCGCGCTGCCGGTGCTCACCATGGGGCTGGTGCAGTGCCTGGTGCTGGCGGTGGGCTGTACGGCCTTCCTCGACGTGCCCGCGCCCGAGGCGCCCCACCTCGCCGTCCTGGGCGTGCTGCTGGGCCTGCTGATGTGCTCGGCGCTGGGCGCGGTCACCGCGAGCGTGACGCGGACCGTGGAGAGCGCTCAGGTGACCACCCTGCCCTTCGTGCTGGTGTCGATGGTCGCCTCCGGGGTGACCGTCCCGCTGGAGCTGCTGCCCGGCCGGGTCGCCTCCGGCTTCGAACTGCTGCCGCTGAGCCCGGTGATCACCCTGGTCCGCGGCGGGTGGAGCGGCGACCTCTCGGCGTACGAGGCCCTGGGTGCGCTGGCGACGGCGCTGGCCTGGACCGTGCTGGCGGTGTTTGCTGTACGGCGGTGGTTCCGGTGGGAGCCGCGGCGCTGACGGACCGGGGACACGGGGGAGGGACGCAGATGCGCGGGGCGGAAGAGACCGGCTTTCGCGGGACGGACGTGCTCGGGGCGGGTGGCTGGTGGCGGCGGAAGAGTTCGCCGGCGAAGGTCGAGACCTACACGCGCTGGTCGTTCCACTTCTTCGTGCTGGGCGAGTTCGCGGCGGTGGGCGTGCCGTTCGGCAGCGGGGTGTGGCGGGGGTCCGCGCTGTGGCTGCCGTTGGTCCTGGCCGGGCACTGCGCGCTGTCCGCGGTGACGGCCTCGCGGGCGCTGGACTGGACGCGGGGCCGGCGGCCCCGGCCCGTGCGGCTGATGGCGGCGTTCGCCGTCGTCACCGCCGCGGTCGCGGCGGCCGCGCTGTGGACCGCCGAACACGGTCCGGGCGGTCCGGAAGGCAAGGCGGCGGACACCGCCGCGGGCGGGGTCTTCGGCATCGCCCTGGTCTTCGCGGCGGGCGTCACCGCCCTCGGCGTCCGCGGCTGGCGGCACGCTCTCGCGGTCGTCGCCGCTCACGCCGCGGGCGCCGGAGTCCTGGCGCTGCTGTTCGGCGCGCCCGGCCCGGCCGTCCTGGTCTCGGTGGCGGCGGTGCTCCTCGGCGGCGGCTTCATAGCCACCACCTCCGTCTTCTCCGTCTGGCTCCTCGACACCGTCTACCGGCTCGACGAGGCCCGCGAGACCCGCGCCCGGCTCGCCGTCGCCGAGGAACGGCTGCGGTTCGGCCGCGACCTGCACGACGTGATGGGCCGGAACCTGGCGGTGATCGCCCTCAAGAGCGAGCTGGCCGTGCAGCTGGCCCGCCGCGGGCGCCCCGAGGCCGTCGAGCAGATGGTCGAGGTCCAGCGGATCGCGCGGGAGTCCCAGCGGGAGGTGCGGGACGTCGTACGCGGGTACCGGGAGGCCGACCTCGGGGTCGAACTCGTCGGTGCGCAGGGGGTGCTGACCGCGGCCGGGATCGACTGCGAGGTGCGCGGGGAGGCCGGCGGGCTGCCCGCCGAGGTGCAGTCGGCGCTCGGCTGGGTGGTGCGGGAGACGACCACGAACGTGCTGCGGCACGGGGATGCGGGGCGGTGTGCGGTGGAGATCGGGGTGACCGGCGGGAAGGTGGTGCTGACGGTGGAGAACGACGGGGCGGACCGGGCGGCCGGCGTCGGGGCGTCCGGCGGGGGGTCGGGGCTCGCCGGGCTGGCGGAGCGGTTGCGGAAGGTGGGCGGGACCCTGGAGGCGGGGATCGCCGGGGCCGGGGTGTTCCGGGTGGTGGCCGAGGTGCCGCTGGCCGTGAAGGACGTCGCGGTGGGCGAGGCCGCCTCGTGAGCGGCGTGGTGCGGGTGCTGCTCGCCGACGACGAACACCTGATCCGGGGCGCGCTGGCCGCGCTGCTCTCGCTGGAGGACGATCTGGTGATCGTCGCCGAGGCGGCCACCGGGCCCGAGGCCCTGGCGATGGCGCGGGCGCACCGGCCGGACGTGGCCGTCCTGGATCTCCAGATGCCGGGCGCCGACGGTGTGAAGGTCGCCACATCGCTGCGGGCCGAACTGCCCGGCTGCCAGGCGTTGATCGTGACCAGCCACGGCCGCCCGGGTCATCTGAAACGGGCGCTTGCGGCAGGTGTGCGCGGTTTCGTCCCGAAGACGGTGAGCGCACAGCGGCTCGCGGAGATCATCCGTACCGTGCGGGCCGGAAACCGTTACGTCGACCCCGAGTTGGCCGCCGACGCGATCGCCGCCGGGGACTCCCCGCTGACCTCGCGCGAGGCGGAGGTGCTCGAACTCGCCGCCGACGGGGCGCCCGTCACGGAGATCGCCGAGCGGGCCGCGCTGTCGCCGGGGACGGTGCGCAACTATCTGTCGTCGGCCGTGTCCAAGCTGGGGGCGGAGAACCGTCACGCGGCGGTACGTCTCGCACGTGAGCGGGGTTGGGTATAGTTGCTCTCGCGCCACGGCGCACTGCGGACGTAGCTCAGTTGGTAGAGCGCAACCTTGCCAAGGTTGAGGTCGCGAGTTCGAGCCTCGTCGTCCGCTCAGGATCAAGCCCCCCGGTCTCGGCCGGGGGGCTTCTTCGTGGCCGCTCCGAACGAACGGCCCGAGTTCCGCTACGACCAGCTCGTGCCCGTCAACCGCTCGTACGCCTCGATGTACTTGGCGCGGGTCGCGTCCACGACCTCCTGCGGCAGCGCAGGCGGCGGCTGCTCGCCGGCGCGGTCCCAGCCGGAGTCCTCCGAGGTCAGCCAGTCCCGCACGAACTGCTTGTCGTACGACGGCTGCGCGCGGCCCGGCTGCCAGGTGTCGGCCGGCCAGAAGCGGGAGGAGTCCGGGGTGAGGACCTCGTCGGCGATGACGAGCGTCTCGCCCTCGAAGCCGAACTCGAACTTGGTGTCGGCGAGGATGATGCCCCGGTCGCGGGCGATGTCCCGGGCCCGGCCGTAGACCGCGAGAGTCGTCCGGCGCAGCCGGGCGGCGGTGTCGGCGCCGACCTGGCGGGCGACCTCCTCGTAGGAGACGTTCTCGTCGTGGTCGCCGACCGCGGCCTTGGTGGCCGGGGTGAAGATCGGGGCGGGCAGCTCGGAGCCGTCGACCAGGCCTTCGGGGAGCGCGAGGCCGCAGACCGTGCGGGACTCCTTGTACTCGGCCAGGCCCGAGCCGGTGAGGTAGCCGCGGGCCACGCACTCGACCGGGACCATCTTCAGCGACTTGCAGACGAGGGTGCGGCCGGCCCAGTCGGCGGGGGCGCCGGCGGGCAGCTCGGTGCTCAGGACGTGGTGCGGGACGAGGTCGGCGAGCTGGTCGAACCACCACAGGGAGAGCTGCGTCAGGACGCGGCCCTTGTCGGGGATCTCGGTGGGCAGGACCCAGTCGAAGGCGGAGATGCGGTCGCTGGCGACCATCACGAGGTCGCCGGCCTCGTTCCGGTACAGCTCGCGCACCTTGCCGGTGTGCAGATGCACCAGGCCCGGCACCTGCAGGGGTTCGGGCTTTTCTACGAATCCGGACACGGTTCCTCCCCGTGGTTCTGTCTGAGTGGCTTGATTGTCCCGTACATCGGGATCGGTCACGGACAGCGGGGGTCGGGGGCACGGCCGGACGGGGGCGGCCGGGCGGACGGGGGCGGCCGGGCGGACGGGGCCGAGGGGGGACGCAGGCCGGGCCGTGCCGGGCCGAGGAGGGACGGAGGCGGGGCCGGCCGGGGGCCTCAGTCGCGTTTGCAGATGCGGTCCAGGAGGTTCGCCGTGGCGCGCTGGACGCGGGGGTCCACATGGCCGGGGCGGTCCAGGGCCGGGGACCAGGCGAAGGTGCCGGAGGCGAAGACCAGGGCGCCGGAGGGGGCCCGGTAGAGGGAGGTCTCCTGGTGGCGCAGGGCGCCCCTGCTGTCGGTGTAGGGGGAGTGCGCGAGGAGGGTGCGCTCCTCGTGGGGCGGCAGCGGGGTGCGGGGGAAGTAGCGGTCGGCCTCGCCCGCGACCAGGCCGTCGATGCCGTCGCCCTCGTGGGCGCCGGTCGCCTCCCACAGCCAGTGACCGGCGTTGCGCACGATCAGGGGACGGGGTTCGGGGACCCGGCCCGCGTACTGGATGCCCACCAGCTGCTGTTCGGCGCGGTCGATCTCGCGCCAGAGCGCCGGCCTGCCGGGGCCCTTGCGTTTCCGGCAGGTCAGCAGGCGGCCGGGGGCGCCGGACGGGGAGGGCCCCAGCTCCACCTGCCAGTACAGGGTGTTGGCGGAGAGGAACACGAGTGAGGTGCCGCTGTCGCGGGCGAGTTCCACGGTGCGGCGCATGGCCGTCGACCAGTACTCGTCGTGGCCGGGGAAGACCAGGCCGCGGTAGCGGGTGGGCTGGACGTGACCGGCGTGCAGGTCGCGGGCGTCGGCGTAGGCGAGGTCGTAGCCGTAGCGCTCGGCCCAGCGGATGAAGTCGTAGGCGTGGCCGACGTGCAGGGGGAGGCCGGCGCCCGCGTACGGCCGGTCGAAGGAGACGGTCGTCGCGGCGTCGGCCTCGCCGAGGAGGCGGCCGTCCTCGTCCCAGGCGTGGTAGAGGCTGGCGCCGGTGCGGCCGTCCTCCGGGTAGAGGTTGTAGGCCTGCCAGGTGATGTCGGGGAGCAGCAGCAGGAGATCGGCCGGACGGTTGTCGCGGACGGTGAAGGGGATGTGGGAGCGGTAGCCGTCGGCGGTGGTGAGGACGGCGACGTACGCCCCGACGTTCCAGTACGACGGGACCTGGAGGCGCCAGGACAGCCACCAGTGGTGGCAGGAGACCGTGCGGTCGGCCGTCAGGGGCGGGGGCTGGACGATGCCGGGGAGACGGGGGCTGGTGGTGATCTTGGCCGCGCCGTCACCGTCGTAGTGGCCGATGCGGTAGATGTCGACGCTGAATTCCTGGGGCGGGTCGACGGTGATGTGGAAGTCGATGGCCTCGCCCGGGGCGACCGCGCCGGTGGAGGTGAAGCCCTTGATCTGACGGCGGACGTCGTCGGCTGAGCGGGGACCTCCGCCGGAGCGGGGGGACGGGATCCGGGAGGCCGGCTCCGGGGTGGCGGCGGGGACCGGGTCGACGTACCAGGGGACGACCTGGCCGGTGTCGTCGAAGTAGGTCTCGCTGCCGCGCAGCCACGGGAGGGGGCCCTGGCCGAAGGGATCCGTCACGGCGTGCGCCAGCGCTCCCGATTCCCATCGGCGGATGTGCTTGTGTCCCATGGTGCTTCCCTCCCTCTGACCCCCGTATTGCCGGTGTGTGTGCGGCCTGTTCGCGTGCGGTACGGATACGGCTGTGCGGGTGCCGGGCGGGTGCCTGTGGTCGGCAGGCGGTGCGCCCGGGGCATGCGCGTTGCTGGGTGTACGGGCTTGCCTGGTTGCTCGTGTCCTGCCCGTGGCGTGGCACGGTGCGACGATTCACGCGTTTTACGCGTTTCGCGCGGTCGTCCTATGTCGCCGGCGCTTGCCGTGAGCGGGATCGGTCCCAGCACATCACACAACGCCCGCAGACGGTCACTATTCGTTGTGAATTGGCTGAAAGTGGAACTAAGTGCTCCGCTGTGGGCGGCGGCCTGCCTTCCGGCTGCCGGCCGGTCCTCGTCAGCCGAGGCGTACGGGCTTCTCCGGCCGTATGCCCACTTCCACCAGCCAGGTGCGCAGCGGGATCGCGTCGCCGTCCTCGACCAGGCTCAGCACGCGGGACGTCAGGTCGGTCACGCGCTCGCCGTCGACCAGTAGGGTCGGACCGTCGAGCCAGTCGAGGCCGGGGGTGGCGCCCACGATGTCCATCGCGGCGCAGCAGACCATCGCCGTGACGTGGTCGGCGAGCAGTTCGCGGTCGGTGCGCGGGGGCTGGAGCGGGAAGAGCGGGAGCGCGCGGTCGTCCCAGAGCGCGGCCTCGGGCCCCTGGCCGGCCGGCCGCCCTCCAGGCCCCGACGGCACGGCCCCGGCCTCCTCGCGGGCGACCTCGGCCCCGAGGCGGGTGGCCAGGGCGGCGCTGCGGGGGTTCTGGGGGAACTCGTCGTCCTCGTCCGCGTCGCCGGAGGGGGTGCGGGAGGCGGGGGCGGGGCCCGGCTCGCCGTCCCGGACGGGACCGGGACCGGGACCGGGACCGGTGAGATGGTCCAGTACGCGCGCCAGGTTGGGGCCCTCCGCGGCCGGGGTGGTGCGGCGGACGCCCAGGGCGTCCAGCACGCGGTGGAGACGGGCCGCGTCGGTACGCCACTTGCGGTCGACGACCTCGTCCGGATACTCCTGCCAGGCGACCGGGGACCAGTCGGGGCCGGTCTCGGCCGGGCCGCCGTGGAAGAGGCGGGCGGCGAGGAGGGACGTGGCCTCGTCGACCGCGCCGGGCTCCTCCAGCAGATCGCAGGCGGGGCGCTCGCCCAGCCGGGAGGTGAAGCCCTCGGCCAGACGGTCGCGCCGGGACAGCTCGGTGAGGGCGGCGACCACCCCGACGTCGAGCCGGGAGGGCCAGCGGCCCATGCGCCAGGCGGGCAGCGCCACGCGGGTGAGGAGCCGGTCCCAGCCGGCGTACGCCAGCCCGACCTGCTCCTGGGCGACGATCCGCAGCCCGTAGTCCACGGTCTGGGCCCGTTCGGCCGCCGCCGCGGCCACCCCACGCTCCATCTCCGCCGCGTGCGCCTGGCAGCTCCGCAGCAGCAGGCGGGCGACCCGGCCGATGCCCGCGCCGAGCAGCCGCACGCCGGGGCCCCGGCCGCGGTCGGCCGACACGGCCACCGCGGCGTCCAGCCCGCGCACGAAGCGCCGGGCAGCCGCTATGTCGGGGTGCGCGGAGGGGCCCGTGCCGGCGACGACCGGTGCGAGGACGGCGCGCAGCTCGCCCACCCGCATCCACCACAGGAACGGGGAGCCGATGACGAGGACCGGCGCCGTCGTCGTACGGCCGTGGGGGTGATGGCCGGGGCCGGCTATCTCGTCGCGCGCACGGGGCGCGGGCGGGCCGTGGGCCGGGTGGGTGCGGTCCTCCAGCCAGCTGTCGCAGTCCGGGGTGAGCGCTATCGCGGAGGGCGCGGGGACGTCGAGACGGTCGGCGAGGTCGCGCACCAGCCGGTACAGGTCGGGGGCCGCGCTCTCGGCGATCTCGACCGTGGGAGTGACGGCGGGCCGGGCCCGGGCGACGACCAGGGCGATCACCCCGGCGGCCAGCAGCACGAGGACCGCGAGCACGGACGTCGCCCAGCGGGCGACGTCCCAGCCGTGGCCCACGAAGCGGCCGCTGGAGCCGCCCGCGAGCAGGATCACCGCCGCCGCGGCGGGCAGCAGCGCGACGGCCAGCGCCCGGCTGCGGATCCGCAGCACCGCCAGCGCCCTCGCCCGCGCCCCCTGGGCACGCGCCTCCACTCCGATACCGGTCACGCCGGACCTCACCCCCTCCCCTCAGTGCAGGCCGTCCCGGCTCTTCTGGTCTTGCTCACTCCCCCACTGTGGCAGTCGTCACTGACATCGCAATGCCGGTGGGCCAAGTGCCGGAACGCTTGCGCCGCACCCTAGTTGGCACGTCGGCCTCCGTCAGCCGGATGGAAGAGGGGTCACCCGATGGAATGGCTTTGGGGAAAGGTGCATGCCTGCGGGCACGGAACAGGCCCCGGATCCGATGGACGTTCCCGTCCTGGATCCGGGGCCTGGAAGTGCCTGCCGGGAGCTGCGCGCCCGCTGCGGATCAGCCCGTCCCGGCCGCCGCCTTCGCAGCGATGTCCGTGCGGTGCCGGGAGCCGTCCAGACCGATGCGCGCGACCGCCCGGTACGCCCGTTCCCGGGCCTGGGCGAGGTCCGCGCCGGTCGCCGTGACGGACAGGACGCGGCCGCCCGCGCTGACCACCGTGTCGCCGTCGCGCCGGGTGCCGGCGTGCAGCACGTACGCGTGCGGGGCGTCCTCGGCGGCCACCTCGTCGAGGCCGGTGATCGGGTCGCCGGTGCGCGGGGTGCCGGGGTAGTTGTGCGAGGCCACGACCACGGTGACGGCCGCCTCGTCGCTCCAGCGCAGGGGCGGCAGGTCGGCGAGGTTGCCGGTGGCGGCGGCCATCAGCACGCCGGCCAGCGGGGTCTTCAGGCGGGCCAGGACCACCTGGGTCTCGGGGTCGCCGAAGCGGGCGTTGAACTCGATGACCCGCACGCCGCGGCCGGTGATGGCGAGTCCGGCGTAGAGCAGGCCCGAGAACGGGGTGCCGCGGCGGCGCATCTCGTCGACGGTCGGCTGGAGGACGGTCTCCATCACCTCGTCGACCAGCTTGGGGTCGGCCCAGGGCAGCGGGGAGTACGCGCCCATGCCGCCGGTGTTCGGGCCCTCGTCGCCGTCCAGTGCGCGCTTGAAGTCCTGGGCGGGCCGGAGCGGGACGACCGTCTCGCCGTCGGTGACGGCGAAGAGGGAGACCTCGGGACCGTCGAGGAACTCCTCGACGACCACCCGCTCACAGGCGGCGGCGTGCGCCTTCGCGACCTCCAGGTCGGCGGTCACGACGACGCCCTTGCCGGCGGCCAGGCCGTCGTCCTTGACGACGTAGGGCGCGCCGAAGGCGTCGAGGGCGGCGGCTGCCTCGGCGGGCGTGGTGCAGACGTAGGAGCGGGCGGTCGGCACACCGGCCGCGGCCATCACGTCCTTCGCGAACGCCTTGGAGCCCTCCAGCCGGGCGGCCTCCCCGGAGGGGCCGAACACCGGGATGCCCGCCGCGCGCACGGCGTCGGCGACCCCGGCGACCAGGGGCGCCTCCGGGCCCACGATCACGAGCTGCGCGCCCAGCTCGGTGGCCAGCGCGGACACGGCCTTGCCGTCCAGGGCGTCGACCGGGTGCAGCTCGGCGACCTCGCCGATGCCGGCGTTGCCGGGGGCGCAGTGCAGCGCGGTGACCGCGGGGTCGAGGGACAGTGAGCGGCACAGGGCGTGTTCGCGGGCGCCGCTGCCGATGACGAGGACGTTCACGGGGTCAGCCTAACCGGCCCGGCTCCGGGTGCTTGTGCGGGCTTCCGAAGGACGGGGGGCGAGGCGTTCGTAGGTTCCTCCGAAGCGGGGCCGCGGACCGGGGCGACCGTGGGCCGGGGTGCCCTGTCTGCCGGGATGCCCTGCCTGCCGGAGTGCCCGCGAGGTGGGTGACCGTGACCGCGGGCGGCCTCGGCCGGGGTGGCCGCCCACCGGGCAGACACCGTCTCCCTGGCGGCGGGCGCGCCCGCTACTCGTTGGTGAACTCGTCCACGACGGTCGCGCCCAGCTCACGCACGATCAGGTCGTGCCCGGAGAGGGCCGACTCGTTGAGGTCGGGGTCGTCGTCCTCGGGGATGTCGTCCTCGATGGCGACGTGCTCAGGGGCGGCGGTCCGGGGTCTCGGGGCCGCGTGGGCGGAGGAGGGGGGCGGGGCCTGCCGGGCCTGTGGGGGGCCGGGGGGAGGGGAGGCGTTCGGGGTGTGGGGGGTCGGTGTGCCGCCGCCCGCGCCGGCTCCGGGAGCCGGGGCGGGGGATCCGTAGCCACCGCCGTAACCGCTCGGGACGTGGCTGCCGCCGGAGCCGGGCGGAACCGGGGGACCGCCGAAGCCGCCGGCCGGCGGGGGCGCGGAGCCGCCGCCGGACGGGTCGACGAGCGCGTCGATCTTCCACTGGACGTTGAACTGCTCGGCCAGCGCCTGCCGCAGCACCTCCTCGCTGCCGCTGCTGACGAAGTTGTCGCGGGCGCCGGAGTTGACGAAGGCGATCTGGAGCGTGGTGCCGTCGAAGCCCGTGACCTGGGCGTTCTGGCTGAGCAGGATCCAGGTGAAGCGGCGGCGGTTCTTGACCGCCTCCAGGATGTTGGGCCAGAGCGTGCGGGGGTCGAGGCCACCGGCGGGCGGGGCGTAGGCAGCGGCCGCCGGAGCGGCTGCGGGTGCGGGTCCGGCCGGCGCCGGGGCGGACGCGGCGGCCGGGGCGGGGGGCGCCGCGGGGCGCCCCCCGCCTGCGGGCGTCGCGGTGGGCCAGCCGCCGGGCCTACGACCGCTGCCTGCGGCGGTGGCGGTGGGCCAGGCGCCGGGGGCAGGGGCAGGGGCGGTGGCGACGACGGGGCTCGCCTGGGCCGCGGCGGGTGCCGCGGGGGCCTGCTGGGGCGAGGGGGGCGTCTGGGGAGCCTGGGGAACCTGGGGCGAATGAGGGGGTTGGGCCGCGGGACCACTCGGAGCCACCGGAGCACTCGGGGCAGCCGAGCCGCGTACCGCGGCGCGGGCGGCTGCCGCGCCGCCTCCCGGCGGGACGGGGGCGGCGGTCGGCGGGACGGGGGCGCCGTACGGGGCCGGTGCGGCCGCCGCGTGGGCCTCCGCGCCGGGGGCGTACCCCACGGCGGGCATTCCGGCGGGGGCCGAGCCCGCGGAGAAGTTCACGCCGCGCTCGATCCGGTCGAGGCGGGCCATCACCGACCGCTCGTCGCCGTAGGCGGCCGGGAGCAGGACGCGGGCGCAGATCAGCTCGAGCTGGAGGCGGGGCGAGTGGGCGCCGCGCATCTCGGTGAGGCCCTGGTTGACGAGGTCGGCGGCGCGGCTCAGCTCGGCGGCGCCGAAGACTCCCGCCTGGGCCTGCATCCGCTCGATGACGTCGGAAGGGGCGTCGATGAGCCCCTTCTCGGCGGCGTCCGGGACCGCGGCGAGGATGACGAGGTCCCGCAGTCGCTCGAGCAGGTCGGCGACGAACCGCCGCGGGTCGTTGCCCCCCTCGATGATCCGGTCCACGACCTCGAAGGCGGCGGCCCCGTCCCCGGTGGCGAACGACTCGACGACGGAGTCGAGCAGCGAGCCGTCCGTGTATCCGAGGAGGGAGGTGGCCATGGCGTACGTCACACCGGCCTCGCCGGCGCCCGCGAGGAGCTGGTCCATGACGGACATGGAGTCACGCACGGAGCCGGCGCCGGAACGCACGACGAGCGGCAGGACCCCCTCCTCGACCGGGATGTTCTCCTTCTGGCACACCTCGCCGAGGTACTCCCGCAGCGTGCCGGGCGGCACGAGGCGGAAGGGGTAGTGGTGCGTCCGGGACCGGATGGTGCCGATGACCTTCTCGGGCTCGGTGGTGGCGAAGATGAACTTGAGGTGCTCCGGCGGCTCCTCGACGACCTTGAGCAGAGCGTTGAACCCGGCCGACGTGACCATGTGGGCCTCGTCGATGATGTAGATCTTGTAACGGCTGCCTGCGGGCCCGAAGAAGGCCTTCTCCCGCAGGTCACGGGCGTCGTCCACACCGCCGTGCGACGCGGCGTCGATCTCGATGACGTCGATGGAGCCGGGGCCGGTCCGCGCCAGGTCCCGGCAGGACTGGCACTCGCCGCACGGCGTGGGCGTGGGGCCCTTCTCGCAGTTCAGGCAGCGGGCCAGGATGCGCGCGCTGGTCGTCTTGCCACATCCGCGCGGTCCGCTGAACAGGTACGCGTGATTGACCCGGTTGTTCCGCAGCGCCTGCTGCAACGGGTCGGTGACATGCTCCTGCCCGATGACCTCGGCGAACGACTCCGGGCGATAACGGCGGTACAGCGCGAGAGACGACACGCATACGAGGTTATAGGCGCCCACCGACAACCGGCCCCGCCCCGGAACGCGAGCGCCCCCCACGCACCCGCCAGAGCCGACCTACCCTTGCTGCCTTCCGGCCCTGGGGGAGTTCAGTCAGATAGCGCCGCGTGAGGGGCTGCGCCCACAGTACCCGATGGCGGCAGGCGGGAACGAGTTCGCGAGCACTCCTCAACGTCTTGTATTGTTTGCGGCGGAGGATTCGCCTAGAGGCCTAGGGCGCACGCTTGGAAAGCGTGTTGGGGGCAACCCCTCACGAGTTCGAATCTCGTATCCTCCGCCAGTGCCTCACCGGGCACGATGTCGAAGGGCCCCACCGTTCGCGGTGGGGCCCTTCGACGTGTCTCAGCGCTCGTTGTCCTGGTTTTTGTCCACAGCGGGTGTTTCCGGGGTGTCCGGGGTTCCCCAGATCGCATTGGCGATCTTCCGGGCGACGTCCTTCAACATGACGTCGGGCACATGCAGGTACCTCGCCCGCATCCGTGCGGAGGTCCCCGGCTCCCATCCCATGATCTGGTCAATGACCCGGTCAGGGACACCGAGCAGCATGAGCACCGTGGCGGCCGTGTGCCGGGCGTCGTGAAGTCGGCCGTCCCGGACTTGTGCGTCTTCCAGCAGCCGCTTCCAGTCGTGGTAGTCCGTGTTCGGGCTCAACGGGCCACCCAACCTCTTGGTGAACACGTAGTCCGACTCGACCCACAGGTCCCCGGCGGTCTTGCGCTCGCGTGCCTGCGCCTCCGCGTGCGAGCGGAGCATGGCGACCAGCGGGCCCGGCAGGGGCACCGCGCGCCGGCCCGCCCGCGACTTGGTGTTCTTGGTCTCGCGCCGGACCTGTTCCTTGTCCGGGCAGTACCCCGCCGCCGCCCGACCGCACGGCGAGGCTTCCGGGCACCCGTGCTTGTACCTGGGACGCAGACGGTTGCGGCGCAGCTTGAGGTACTCGTTGTCCAGGTCGACATCAGACCAGCGCAGACCGAGCGTCTCGCCCTGTCGCAGACCGAGGGCGAGGGCGAGCATCCATCGGGCGCTGTTCCGGCGCTTGTTGGCTTCCAGCAGCAGCCGCTGAACCTCGTCTACGGAGTAGGGCTCAACCTCTGTTTCGTCCTCTTCCATCCGTGGCGGTTTCGCCAGTGCGGCAGCGTTCTTGGCCGCGTGGCCGCGTCGCACCGCCTCACCGAGCGCGGTCCGGGCGGTGCGGTGCGCCTGGTGAGCCGTGCCGGCCTTGCGGGCCCCGTTCTTCTGCATCCGGCGGTACAGGCTTTCCAGGTGCTCGGGCTCCAAGCGGTCAAGGCGGTGCTTGCCGACACCGGGCACAAGGTGGACGCGAACGGCCACCTCGTAGCCGTCGTAGGTGTTCTCGCTGACGGTCGGCTTGGCGATGTTCTCGACCCAATGCAACAGCCACTTCTCGACCGTCCACGGCTTGCCGGGCTGACGCGCCGATCCCTCGTCTCGCTGCTTCTCCAGCTTCCTGACCTCGTCGACCAACTCTTTGCGCGTCGGGCGCGTCAGGTGCCGGCGGTACGGCGTTCCGTCGTCCTTGTAGCCCATCGGAACGCGGGCGTGCCAACGGCCGTCCTTGCCGAAGTAGATCGCCGATTCGCCGTTGGCGCGACGGGTGCGCTTCTTCTCTTCTGCCACAGGCAGGCTCCTGTTTCTCGGTGTCGGGATGGGGACCGGGGCGGCGGATTGTCCTGTCCGGGAGTGCTGCCGCCCCGGGCGTCGTCAAGCGGCTCGTTGGGCCGCGCGGCGGCGGGCGAGGTACGCGGCGGGGGCGTCGGCGGGGACGCGGCGGAGACGGCCGATGTCGATGGACTCCAGCTCTCCGGAGCGGATGAGCGCGAAGCACGTGGTCCGGCCGATGCGGAGACAGCGGGCGGCCTCCTCGACGGTGAGGAGAACCGGGGCCGGGTCGTCGTCGGTGAGGGGTGTGAGGGTGCCGTGTTCGTCCAAGGCTCACTCCTGTGGGGCTGAGTGCATGGGCGGATGCCGCCGCACAAACCGCAAAATCCGCAGAAAAGCAGGGCGCCCCCTCTGACCTGCGGTGATGTGGTGTGCGGGTGGCTGTGGGTGGTGCTCCGCAGAAATCCGCGATATTCCGCAAAAATCAGGGGCGGCCGGTGGCCGACCCCGGTGGGCAGGGTGACGCTCGGTTTTTTGCGGAATATCGCGGGATTGTGCGGCGGGGCCCCGCTCCGCCGTGGGCTCGCGGTCCCGCCGCAGGTCAGCGGGGGTGTCCGGGGGTTATTGCGATTTTGCGGTTTGTGCGGGAGTGGTTGAGGGTGCGGCCGGGTGTCACCGGCCGCCCCGCCACAGCACGGGGTGGACGAGTAGGCGGGGCGCCGGGGGGCGTCCGCGCTTGCCAGTGCGCTCGGGTTGGTAGGACCGCAGGTATCCGTGGTCTTCCAGCAGCGCGAGGGCGGGTTCGAGATCGGCGACGGTGGGCACCTCGCTGCGGGACAGGACGGTGAAGACGTCCCTCCGGCTGACGTCCTCCCACCGGTTGTCCCTCAGCGCTTCCAGCACGCTGCGGGCGCGGGACAGGACCGGGTCTGCGCCCATGACGTCGAACACTGCGAGGGCGTGGGCGGTGTAGTACTCCCCCAGCTCGACAGCGGCGCGCATGGTGTCTTCGGTGACCGGGTGGGCGTAGCCGTTGCCGCCGTGTTCGGCGAGGTGCAGCAGTGCGGCCATGCGAGCGGTGGCCCCGGCGAGTTTTCCGGCCCAGTTGGAGATGTGGCCCAGCTTGCCGCCGCGTGCCTTGAGCTGCGGTTCGATGCGCTTCTGATAGGTGATCAGGGCCGCGTCCGCTTCCGGGGTGAGCTGGATGACGGCCGGGTCGGTCCACTCCGCCAGGGACAGGGTGAGGTCGATGACCCGGGCGGTGTACGTGGCGGCCGTCTGCTCGGGGACCGGGGCGGTGATGATCTCGCGTTCACCGACCGTGGACACCGGCAGGGAGTACAGGAAGCGGGCGAGCAGTCCGCGTCCCTCGAACCCCTTCACCTTGCCGATGTCGCGCAGCACGTCCGGTTGTACGGCGAGGCCGATGGTCAGCGCGGGGGCGTCGATGTACTCGCGGCGGGTCTGCCGGTTCACCCTCAGCCGGTCCCCGGCATGCCCCTTCAGGAAGACTTCCATGTTGGGGGCCCCGGAGTAGCGGCCGGCGATGATGTCGAAGATGCCGCCCTCGGCGCTCATCACCGACAGCCGGCCGCCCTGTTCCGCCATGAGCGAGGTGACCGTCTCGGGTGTCGAGTCGTCCGCCAGCAGCACCGGTTCGGCAGGGACGGTGAGCGTGTCGGCCGTCTGCGCGAGGCCGACGGCGGTGGCCACCATCTCACCTCGCTTGTCGCCGTCGGCGGACGCGGCTTTGGCGGCGGCCTTGTCCGCCGCTTCCTTGGCCAACCTCGCCGTCAGTTCCGCTTCCACGATCAAGGGCTGCATGGCTGTCTTGAGCTGTTTCTCAGCCTCATAGAGGGGGTTGGTCAGCAGTGCGAAGACGGCGGACTTGCGGTTGGCAGGCGGGAGCGCGACCACGGTGTAGAGGTTGGTCGGCTCACGCCAGTTACCGCGTACGTGGACCACGGACCGGCCGCCGGCCGCCGTGGCGAGCACGGCGGGGGCGACGGATCCGGCGAGGTCGACCGGGGTCTGTGTCTCTTGCGCGACGGCCGCCACGAACTCCCCCAGCCAGGCGGGGAGGACGTGAGCGGGGAACGTCGGACGCTCACGGCGGCCGGTGAGGGGAATGGGGTCCTCCCACACGTCCGGTGCCGCGTCATCCTCGCCCGGCGGTTCTTCCAGGGTGGGCAGTCCGGCCCACAGGTCGTTGTCCACAGGCTGTGCGTTCATGCTGCTGCCCTCCCTTCGGCGGGGGCGGTGTGCGGGCAGACTCCGACGCGGACGCGGGCGGTCAGCCTGATGACGGCGGCACGGCCCCGGGCGCGTTCGTGATGCCCGCACGCGCACAGCCAGTCCGCGACGGGTACGCCCTCGCACTGGATCTGTAGCCCCGGGGTGATGCCGGTGACGGTGACGGTGACCGTGTGCGGGTCAGAACCAACGGCAGAAAGGACGCCCTTGCGGGCGGCGACCTTCGGTTCGCCCACGGTCGGCCGTGACGGGCCCTGTACGGCGCCCTGAGGGCCGTTCGAGGGGGTTCGGGATGCTTTGTTCATGCCGCGCGCTCCACAGCCGTCTCAAGGCCGTTGACGACCGCGCGGCGGGCGTAGGTCTCCGGGACGCCCACCGAGACGGCGGCGGCCACGATCTCCTCGCCGATGGCCTCAAGGCCGCACGGTCCCGGGCACCCGGCGTGCTGTGCTGCGAGGAACCGGGCGACACCGAACGCCTGTGATCCGGCGCCGGATTCGGTGCGGGCCCGTACGAGGGCGAGGCCACGTTCCAGGCCGGTACGGACGTAGCGCTCGGTGTGGCGGCACCCGGTGGCCACCGACCGGCCCCAGGGGGCGGGCAGGGAAGATGCCACCTCCCCCCGGGCGGGGGTGGTGTCTTCCTTCACCACCAGGGCGCGCACGGCCGCCGGGAGAACGGCCATACGGCCCGTCCCAGGACCAAGCCAACGGGCGTATTGCATCGCTGACTTGACGTCGACACCGGGGCGGACCGCGTTCGACGACGGCATGGCGCCCTGGTAGAGCCAGTGTTCGCCCCGCGTCGTCGGCACGGTACGGGTGGCGGGCAGGGTCGCGCGGGCCCATGCGACGGCCGCCGCGTTGTCCAGGTCGACGACCGTCATCCCGGCCCCGCCGGGGTGGTAGGCGACGGCCACCGCCGCACGCCACACCGGGGCCCACACGGGCGAGGTGAGGACATGCGGGTTGGTGGTCGCGGCGGCCCACGCGTGGCACGGCGCGGGGCACCGGCAGGGGCCCGCCGCCTTCATGTGGGGCCGTCCGCCGCACGCGTTGTCCTTGCACGTGCGGCAGTTGCCGAACGGGACCTTGCCCGCCCTCAGGGGCAAAACCGGGACACCGGCCGCCGCGAGGGCGAGGGCGACCCGCAGGGGTTCAGGCGTCACGGTCATGCCGCCGCCCCCAGCGTCGCCGTGCCAGCGAGGTAGGCGCGGCCGATGTGCTCGGTGTAGGCGGGCGGGATCGCCTCCGTCAGTTCCTCGCGCACATCGGTCCACGTGATGTCCATGGCCGTCTGGAGTTCGGGGACGGTGGGCTTGCCGCCGCCGTTGCCGTATGCGGCGACGTACGGGCCGTCGTAGAAGCGGCCGTGCCGGTAGCCGCGTACGCGGCCCCGGTGCGGGACGTGCGCGGGCTGTGCGGCCGTCCAGCCGCCCAACTCGAAGTTGCGGTGACGGATGACCCCGAGCCCGAACATCTCTCCGCACAGCGTCAGGTCCTTGCGGATCTTCGCGCGGCCGTTGGGCTGTTCGATCACGTACGGCAGGCCGGTCCTGTCCAGGAGGTCACGGGTTGGGGCGACCAGGTCGACGTGCGTGCCGCCCCACCCCTGCGAGGCGTTGGTGCCCACCGTCAGCGCGCATCCGTGCTGGCACGGCGGGGACGCGTGGACGAACGCGTACCGCTCGATGTCGCCCGACGCGATCAAGTGGGCGAGGTAGGCGAGGGCGTCACCCCGGTGGTAGGGGAAGGGGTAGTTCGAGCGGTCGGCAATGTCGCAGCCGTCCACCGCAAACCCGGCCCGGTGATAGCCCATGGCGGCACCACCGGCGCACGAGAACAGATCCAGCAGAAACGGCCGGGACATCCGCCCCGATCGGGTGGCCAGGACCGAGGGGTCCTCGCCGAAAACGCGCAGTTCGGTCATGCTGTAGGTCTCCTGTTCTGCAACGTCGGGATACGGAGACCGAGGGCGGCGGTTGTCCTTGTCCGGGAGTCGCCGCCCTCGGGCGTAGCTAGAAGGGCGATTCGTCGCTGTAGCCGCCGGGGCTCCACGGGTCACGGCCGACGTCGCGGCGACGCAGCCACCGGGGCCGGCGCGGGAGCGGCAGCAGGGTCACGGACCACGACGTCCAGCACTCGCAGAACTCCCACTCGGTACCGGCCCACTCGCCGGTCTCGTAGTCGCCGTAGTCGTGCTCGATGCCGCCAGCGCCCTCGCAGTCGCGGCAGTCCGGGCGGGGCGTGTCGGTCAGGATCAGCCGGTTGCGGGGCAGCGCGGTACGCCAGATACGCAGCCTAAGCATGGGTGTCTGTCTCCTGTCAGCCGTAGAACTTGTTGCGCTTGATGACGGCCTTGCGGATGTTGACCGTCGTCCCGCCCTCGCCGTGGCCGCGTCCGCCGAAGATCTGCACGGCGATCCATCCGCCGAAGACGACGGCGGCGAGGGTGATGAGCTGCGTGATGAGAGCGGTGAGAGCGGTGATGAAGGTGGTGAGCAGCAGCAGCCCGCCGCACACGGCGAGGAACCCGACGCCCCCGAGGGCGACGTTCACCGCCGCACGGGAGACGGCCGGCTTGGCGACGACCGGTTCGGGCTGCATGGGGGCGACGGCGTAGCCGGTGACGACACGGCCGTCCGGGAGGACGACGGACGCGACCGCCGGGACGGTGCCGGGCTGCACCGGCATAAGGGGCGCCGCGTACGGCGCGGCCGGGGTGAGGGGGGTGGGTCGGTGGACTTCCGGGGCCCGTACGGCGGGCGTCCGGTCGGTGTGCTCGGGGTACATGCGGAATCCCTTCCGGTGCTCGGTTGGGGAGGCAGGGACACCCCCTGCCGGGACGGCTGTGGAGGGGGTTTCAGGGGGTTGACCTGGGGCGCCTCCCCGCCTCCCCGAAACGATGTTTTCGCTGATCAATGCGGGGGAGGCGGCCCGGGGAGGCGGTTGGGGAGTTCTCCCCGCCTCCCCGGGCCGGATGGCCGTGCCTCCCCGCTACTCGGCGGCGGAAGCGGAACCCTCGGCGTCGCGGTTGGCGAGCGCCCGCAGGACGTGATCGCGGTGGATGACCATGACCCCGTGCGACTTCTTCGGCTCCTCGCCGTGCTCCTCCAGCAGCCGCTTCAGTCGGTCGTTGGTCCACTGGTCGCCGTAGGTGCTCGGGTCCAGCGCGTGCAGCCGCTTCAGGACCTCGTTGGTCCGCAGCCGGGGCGTGTCGCCGAGGACGGCGGCGACGTCGGCGAGCGCGTCGCGCGTCTCGCCCTGGTCGACCACGCGCAGGGTGGCGACGCCGTCGCGCAGGGCCTTGGCCCGGTCGGCGACCTCGGCGGCCGGCTCGTCGTCGATGAAGTGGGTCCGCACCGTGATGGACGCCTGCCCGGCGGGGATCTCGATGCCGTCGGAGGCGACGACCAGGGTTCCCTTGTCCAGGCCCTGGCGCAGCAGGTGCGGGGCGGCGCCGCCGTCCACGGCCTTGTCGCCCAGCGCCATCCGGGCCTGCGACTCGGTGCCCAGCACGAGGGAGGCACGGGTGTGCGCGCCCTCCCGCACGAGCTTGGGCAGGTTCTGGTCGGTGGGGTCCTGGGTGCCCTGCCACATCAGCACGTCGACCGCACGACCCTGGTTGTGAATCTTGCGGACCGCCATGAAGTACCGGGACGTGGCCTTGGACCCGCCGTACGGGCGCTTGTCCTCGCCCACGACCGGGCACATGAACGCCAACTGCGCCTCGTCCACCACCACGACCAGGGGCTCGAACACGATGCTCGGGTCCTGACGGCGTGCCTCGATCCGCCGGTTCATCTCCTCCACCGCGTCCTCGACCATCTCGGTCGCCTGGATGACGTGGTCATCGGAGGGGCCCTCGATCAGCACCTGCGCGATGCCCTCGAACATCGCCCAGTCGCCGATGCCCTTCAGGTCCGCGATCCAGAACTGCACCGACTTGTCCAGGGCCAGCCACAGGGCGAGCGCGCGCAGGGCGGCGGTCTTGCCCTGGTTCGACAGACCGGTGACCAGCAGGTGCCGCTGATAGAGGCTGATCGTGGCGGCGTCGCCGCGCAGGTCCTGCCCCCACGGGGCCTTACCCGTCTTGTAGTTGGCGGTCATCGCCTCGTCGGTGACCAGCGGGGACGGGCCGATCGGCTCGTCCAGCGCCCCGGAATCAGCGATCCACAGCCGCACCGTGCGGGCCGCCTCCGGGATGGTGATGAACACCTCGTGCTCGTGCCGAGTCAGGTTCTCGGCAAGCTTCCTGCGCCGCTTCTGCACCTCGTCCGTCGCCACCCCGGACGGAAGCGTGACGTCCACCTCGACACCGCATCCGGCGATCCGGATCGGACCGAGCATGGACGCGCCGGCGTCGCCCATCTCCTTGATGGCGTTCTTCAGAGGAGCGATGCCGAGGTCGCGCAGGGCCTTGACCACGATCGACGGGGTGATCGGCTCACCCTCACCCGACCGAACGTTGGCCGGGAGGGCCCAGGCGGGTGCGGCGTGCTGCTTGCGGCCGACCGACCACAGGGCGAGCAGCGCGAGGAACGGGCCGATGGTGAGGGCCGGGCCCCAGACGATCTGCACGATGCGGATCAGCAGGGCGATGAAGTCGATGGTCGCGGACAGCGGCGTGATGACGTCCCGCACCTCGCCCGAGTTGATCGCCATGACGACGCCGAGGGCGACCAGCACACCGACGCTTATCCCGGCCCCGACCCCGACGCCCTTGGCCGCGTCCACGGGCGAGTGGAGCAGGTCCATGCGGCGGTGGTGGCGGGCCGCGCGGAAGCGCGTCAGGCGCTCCTCCCACTCCTCCGCCGCTTCCAGGTTCCCCGCGGCTTCCGCCGCGCGGATCATGCGCTCGTAGCGGGAGCCGGTCTTGCCGTCCCAGGCGCGGCGGGCCACGATCCGCCCGCCGTTGAACGTGTAGGACGAGTGCCGGGCGAGGGCCCGGCCCGTCGCCCTGGTCCTCTCGTGCGTGACGGCCGTCTTCACCGCGCGCCCGGAGCGCACCCACAGGGGCACGGGCGGCGCGGGCGGGGAGTCGGGCACGACGGTGAGCACCGTGGGCGCCGTGTCGTCGGCCGGGGGGTCGGTGGGCTTGTGGAGGTGAACGACGTTCTCGGACATGCTGGAACTGCTCCTGACTGCCCCCACAGGGGGCGGGAGTAAGGGAGAGAGCCGGGGTGGCCGGGTCCGTGGAAAGAGCGGCCACCCCAGCGTGCGAGGGGTTGGGCTGGTCACCACCAGCCGGACGACTTCTTGGCGGCCTTGGCGCGGGCCGCCTCGGTGATGAGCCGCTGCCGCTCGCCGTGCAGCGCGGTCAGCTCGGCGTTCAGCCGCATCTCGGCGGCCGTGCCGGTGGTGTCCAGTCGCTGCTCGGAGCGGGCGGCGCTGCGGCCCCGGGTGATCTGGTAGGCGCCGCCGGCCAGGGCGCGGGCCATGGCGCGGCGCTCGCTGGCGTTCAGCGGCCACCACTCACCCCGGCGGACCGCTTCCAGCTTCTTCGTGGCCTTCTCGATCTCGCGGTCCAGGCGGCGGATCTCGGAGTTGCCCATGTCAGGTGTTCCCTTCGGACCCGTCCGGGTCGGGGTAGGCGCAGGGCACACAGGTGCCGAGCGACGTGGGGATGACGTATCCGGCATCGCGCCGGCAGGCGGGGCACGTGCGGCGGGCGGTGTTGGCCTTGGCGAGCGCCGCCCACCTCGCCGGGGTCATGGGGCGGACCGGCTTGGCCAGGTCGACCCGGTAGAGGTAGGCGACCAGCGGGCCCCGGCGGCGGCGCGGCCGTTCGAGCTGAGCGGCCACGCCCTGCCCGCCGGGGCGCAGGTCGCGGGCCCGCAGTTGGCGGCGGGTGGCGTAGCCGTCCGGGGCGAGGTGCCACCGGTAGACGGGCAGCGTGCTCATGCCGCGCCGCGCCGTCCGGGACGGCGTCCGGCCACCGACCCGAGCAGCCTCCCTAGACGGGCCCGTCGGGGCCAGCCGGTCCGCTTGGCTGCGTACATGGCCTCATCAGCGCGGCGCAGCAGCGCGGACAGGTCCTCGCCCGGGTGGTCGCCAGCCCGTACCCACCCCAGGGACACGGTGGTGTGCACGTCGGGGGCGGTGTCGACCGGCCGGGCGAGGACGCGGGCGAGGGTGTGAAGCCGGTCGGCCATCGTGCCGTCGCGGTCGACGACGACGGCGGCGAACTCGTCCCCGCCGAGCCGTCCCACGACCCCGCCGGGGGTGGTGCCGTGGGCGAGGCGGGCGGCGACCGTGGCGAGCAGGGTGTCACCAGCCGCATGGCCGAAGCGGTCGTTGATCTGCTTGAAGTGGTCGACGTCCGCCAGCACGACCACGGCGCGCGGGTCGCGCATCAGGCGGCGGGCCCGCCGGGTGAACGCGTCCCGGGTCCACAGCCCGGTGAGCGGGTCACGGCGGGCCGTGGTCAGCCGGCTGTGCAGCAACCGGGCGTGGACCGCCCACCCGATGACAGGCGGCAGGGCAGGTACGAGAGCGGCGAGGGTGCTCACGGCGCCACCGCCCCGGTGGCACGTTCGGCGAGCAGGGCGTCACGCAGCATGCGGGCGTTCGCGGGCGAGGTGCGCAGGGCCCGGCGGATGCCCTCCCCGGTCACCTCCGCGTCTGCCAGTCCGGCCGTTGCCTTGCGCGCTTCCGCCATGAGCTGTTCGGGGGTGCGGCGGGTGCGGGTCGACTTGGCGGCGACCGGGACACGGCCCGTCGCCCGACGCGGCGCGGTCGACGCGGCCGGGACCGAGCGGGCGGGCACCGGGGCGATCGGGACCGGCCGCGCCGTCGGGGAGACGGCGGGAATCGGCTTCATGCCGGTGCCCGACTTGCCGAGGTCGACCGGCGCCGGGTCGGGCACCGCAAGCCGCGTCAGGACGACCGTGGTCGGGGTCGATACGGGCAGGTCAGAGGTAGACCGTTCTCGACTACTTCCGGTCGATTCCTCCGCATTTGTGACTGCGGGAAGAGTCGGGGCGGCGGTGCCGAACATCGAGGCGAGGGCCGCGTTCGCGCCGTCGGTGATGCGGTCACGCTGGACGTCCAGCAGCCTCGATCCGAGTGCCGCGTCTCCGGCCCCGACCTTGCGGGCCAGACGCCACGACGCCCGATCGGACCGCTTCCTGACCCGGCTCACCGGGTGGTGGGCGGCGCGCGCCCGGTGGTAGGCGAGGGCCTGAACGATGTCGGCGGTGCGCCGCTCGTTCTCGGCGTCGCGGCCGTCGGTGTGGACGACGATCCGGCGGGCGAGGAACGCCATACCCTCAGCCGAGACGGACATGCCCATCGGGGTCAGCGCGTAGACGACCGTGCGGCCCGGGTCCGGCGCGGCCATCGCGCCCATGACGGCGGCGGCGGCCGGCAACGCCCACAGCCCCGCCCGGACGACGCGGGGCGAGGACTGGCCCAGCATGGTCAGTCCCAGCAGGACCAGGGCGAGCACGGCCGTGGCGCCCTCGCCAGCACCGAGCGCACCGAGCGCGGTACCGGTGCCGTAGGCGTGCCCGATGTTGCTGTAGGTGCCGATACCGCCGACCACGCCCGTGGCGAGCATGGGCACGAACGCGGCCGACAGCACACCGATCTGAACCCTGGTCAGAGGCTTGCGGGACTCGCTCACGCCGCTTCCCCCGTCCCCGCCCGCAGGCCGCGAACGGACCGCAGGAACGGCACCGTGCGGGTCAGCGCGTCGGCGTACAGGGCGTCCCAACCGGCGATCTCGTCACCGGCGCCCGCCTCCGCCCGCAGGTCGGCGAGGACGTCACGGGCCGCGTCCTCGCGGGCGGCCCGCTCGTCGTCCGTCTCGGAGTCCAGCGGGCCCCGGAACAGGTCGACGTCGATACCGAGCGCCAGTTCCGCGAACTCGAAGTCGCCGTGCGCTTCCTGGCCGGCGACGAACGTGCGCATACGCATGATGGATCTCTCCTCTTGCAACGTCGGGAGGGAGACCGGGCGGCGCGTTGTCCTTGTCCGGGAGTACGCCGCACCGGCAATCAGGGCCAGCACCGCAGGAAGCGGCGGGCCAGTGCCCCGGGCCGGATCCGATCCGGCGCCGTCGCGGCTCCCGCGTACGGCGGGTCCGGGGCTGGTGGGTCATGCAGTCGCGTACGGGGCGCACCCGTACACATCCGTCCTCTTGCTGTCAGGGGAGGGACGGCCTCCCAGGCACGCTGTTGAGTTCTCAAACCGCAGGCGCTCGCTTTGTACTCACCCCTTCGGGCTTTCCTCCGGACGCTGTTTGTGCAGGTCAAGCAGCGACAACAAGGCCGCCCTCGTGTTGCTTAGGGGGGCTTGCCATCTCGCTTGATAGGTACGGTAGGCAAACCCGAGACTGCGCGCAACCCCCTCTCGCGGTAGAGTCTGATAGCCCCCCTAGGCGACGTTGGGAGAGACGTGCAGAACGACATGGAGAAGGTCTCTGGGATCACGGACCCCGTTGACCGCGCCAAAGCCGCAATCGACCTGATGGCGCGGTACCAGAGCCACGTGAACGAGCTCTCGCGCATCCGCCGGGAAGCGATCGAAGAGGCTCAGGCAGCGGGCATGACCCAAGCGGAGATTGCGAAACGACTCGGGGTCAGTCGGGGGCGCGTGGGGCAGCTCGCGTCCGCCGGCCCGCCGCCTGAGCGCGCCTTCTTCGGCACTGACCTGGTCACGGTGTCGCTTGGTGGCAAGTACGAAGCCGGAAAGACTCCAGACCAGCGTCCCAACGAGGTAGTCGCCCGGGAAGACCTCAACAACTTCGAGCACCTTCGGAAGCTGTTGGGCGGCATGAAACTAGACACTCAGTACGAGGTGATTCCGCCAACCGGGATCGTGAACCTCAACCGCGACAACCACGTCGTGGTCTGTGGCCCCCGCCTCTCCCCGATCGTGGCGCAGGTGCTCGAAGGTGACGACAACCTTCGGTTTGCCAAGGACAGTGTGTGGCACCTGGTGGACCAGGTGGCGGGGAAGGAGTACCGGTCCCCTCAGGACGAGGACGGGTCGGCTGGCGACGTCGGGTACTTGGGACGGCTCCCCCGTCTGGACGGGAAGGGGACGTTCCTCTATATCGCTGGAATCCACGCCATCGGAGCGAACGGGGTCGTTCACTTCCTGGAAAACAACCTGGCAGAGCTTTACCGAGAGGTTCGCACGCGCCGCTTCTCCACCCTGATTTCGTGCCGTTACGACCCGAAGACGCTCGAAGTGCTGGAGAGTCGTCGCGTCACCCCGCTGTACCGACACGAAGGCTGAGCATGCGCGTCGCGATCGACACCCAACCCGGTGGAGTGGCCCCCAACGAGGATTGGGTGGCCGGCACACCGACTCTCGCCGTTGTGCTGGACGGACTCAGCACGGCGGGCCTGGACACCGGATGCCGCCACGGCGTGCCCTGGTACGTGGCGCATCTCGGCAGCCACCTAATCGCCGGACTGGCAGACCCGGGCACCTCACTGACAGCCGGTTTGGCAGGTGCTCTCGAACGGGTGGCGGCGCTGCATCCTGAATGCGATCTCGGCAACCCGGGAACGCCGTCGGCCACGGTGGCGATCCTCCGGGAGCGACAGGGGTTCCTTGACCACCTGGTCTTGGCGGACTCGCCCATCGTGCTAGAAGGGGCCCGGGACTTCACGGTGCTCACTGACCTACGGGTGGACGACGTCCTTCCCGAGCTACGGGCGGAAGTCGAGCGGTACGAGACGCACACGGCGGAGCATCAGGAAGCGCTCCGCCGGCTCGTCACCGCGCAGCGACAGACCCGGAACACGCCCACCGGCTATTGGGTCGCGGCCTCCGACGCAGAAGCGGCAGCACACGCCGTTGTCGGCAGCACCCCCACCGAGGATGTTCGCGCCGCAGCGGTCCTGTCCGATGGCGCTTCGCGTCTCGTCACCGAGTACGCCATGGCGACGTGGTCCGAAGTCTTTACCATGCTCCGAGCTGGGGGACCGCGCGAGCTGATTGATACCGTCCGAAAAGTCGAAGCCTTGGACCCGACAGGAAAGCGGTGGCCGCGCTACAAGTCAGGGGACGACGCATCCGTCGCCTTCTGCCAGTGGTGATTTCCCCAGGTTGGTGAGAGCTAAGAAGCCGCTGGAAGCTGGAGGTCAAGCCGCGCATTGGTGCTTCGAAGCATCATGAAGGTGTTCACATAGGTGACACCCATAGCTCTGCAAGCATCTGGGATGAGTACGCGTTTTCTAGATTCTGGTCGTGGCTGCTCGTGAGTCACCAGTGTGTGGCCATGGGCCGTTGCGTAGGCGACCAAGAAGAAGTCTGCGGCCTTAGTCAAGAATTCAGTGAGCGCTGCGGCCGTGTACCCCTTTGACTGCGCCCACACAGTAAGCGGAGTGAAGTGCGAGGTGGCGACTGCGTCGATCGGGCGAAAGAAATCTGAATGACTTCTAGCCCATCGAGACAGTTCGTCATCCCCTTCGAACAACTCGTCCCGCACAGGCTCAATACTGCAGGCGATATGGTTGCTGTGGGCGTAGTCAAGCCACGTCCAGAATCCGGGTGCTATATCGAAAGCGTAGTAGCGATTCTTCGCTTCGATGAGCACGTTGGAGTCAACTAGGAACATCAAGCGGCTCCGATTTTCTCAACGAGATTCTGGAACGTTTGGTGCTTCTTAGTACCCAGCAGATGATACGCGTCTCTGAACTGCGTTCCCCCTTCGAGCGTGTCAGTGATGACCGCACGCGCGAACTGTCGGCTAAGCCTCAAGGGGTGAACGTTGTAAAAGTCTCCGCCGCCAGTCGCTTCCCCAGCCCTGAGCAGCGCCATCACCCTGCTCAGCTCTGCCGCATAACGCTGTTGGTAGTCGTCCCACCTCAAAAACTTCGCATCGAAGATGCGCTTCAACACCACGAGTGTACTTACCCGGTATCGGCGAGCGAGGCGGGTTAGTTCAGCAACCGTCGGGTCTCCACGGTACTCTCGGCGAAGGTCAACCAAGGGGACAAGCACCTCAGCCGCTACGCGGTTGCACCACAGTTCCGCATCGTTATCCGTCTGCTTCGCCAGAGCGGCGTCCGAAAGAGCGCTCTCACCCAGAAAAACATGGGCCAACTCGTGCACCATCGTGAAGATTTGGGCAGCTTTAGTGTCCGCTCCGTTCACAAAAATAAGCGGCGCGATCGGATCAGCCAACGCGAACCCGCGAAACTCCTTCGGGTTCAATTTCCGGTGAGTATCAACGCCCACGATGCCATTCACCATGACAAGCACACCAGCATTTTCGATGCGGTCAATCAGTCCACGCAACGCCTCTTTCCATGACGGGAAAGGAGTGCGGTCCGCAATCTCGAAACGCAGCATGCTACGCAATTGGGCAGCTACATTTTGAGGATCGTCCGAAAGTCTGGCCGAGCCAACAAATGCGACGTCTGGATAGCCGTGCGTGCGCGCATAGTCCCGATACCATTCCTGTCGCGACTGGCAAGAGTAAATGGTGTCGAGTAGATCTACGGATGGGCGGGTTATCGATCGATTGCCCATTGTCCGCATGTCAGGGATGGGCACAGGCTCATCGGGAGGGCTAGGCAGGAACAACAGGCCGATTGGAGCGTGCGTCGCGTTGGCGAAGTTCTCCAACTGCTTGAGCGTTGGGCGCACACTGCCGTTAACCCACGAGCCAAAATGCGGTGCCCGCTTAGCGATCGTTGCTGCCGACCAGCCAGCCCGCTCCACCGCCCAGCGCAGAAGCGCAGGCTCCACCTGAACACGAACGGACACGCAACCCACCTCCCCCTCGACCCTAGGTTAGGTACCAGAGTGATGCTTGCGAACTACACGTTCAGTCACGGATCGGTCACTGCTGTGGGTGATTCCTTGCCCAGTTGTTCCGTCACCTATGCCGAGCTGGGCTCGGCGCATTGGACGGGACCGACGTCTGGGCGACCACATCGCAGCGAGTCCCGCCAGCAGGAGGGACGTTCTCCGCGCTTGTCTGAGTGACCCTGGCATCCACCGTTGTCCTGGTCTTTGTCCAGTGCGCTGACGGCCGCCACCGTTCACCGCCGTACGCGCACCCGCTCTGACCTGCCGCGCGAACCCGTACGAACGCTTCTGGACAGCCACGCGGACAGTTGGAAAGCGTGTTGGGGGCAACCCCTCACGAGTTCGAATCTCGTATCCTCCGCCAGTGCCTCACCGGGCACGATGTCGAAGGGCCCCACCGTTCGCGGTGGGGCCCTTCGTCGTGCGTGGTCTCAGTTTTGGTCTCAGCTGCAGTGATCGGATCGGTGCGGACCTGAGCGAACGGCCTGCATCTGTCGGTGCTCCTGACGCGTGTCGGACGGTCCAGAGAACTGCGACAGACGCGTCCCCGTGCTGGGCGCCGCCCCGAATTCCTCCCACGGCTCCCCCATGGGAGCACCTCATCACCGTGGAGCGGTTCCAGACGGCCACAGCCGGGCTTCACCATCCGCACCGTGTGGGCGGTGCCGGGGCGTGCCCGCCCGAGGACTGCGGCGGCGGCTGCAGCGATCTCAAAGTGATCCTCGCCGACCCGGCGCATGAAGAACACCACGCCATGCTGGAGTGGCTCGGACTTCGGTCCGCCACGGAATTCGCCCCTGCCCGTTTCACGCCGGACGACGCCGAGCCGCGGTTGCCGCACCTCACGGCACCATGAAAGACGACGAAGCGTCCGGCCTCGCAGCCGTTCACGGCCCTGGGTGCTACCGACCGGTCAGCCGGTCCCGCCCCGCTCGGGCAAGGACGTACGGATCGGCCTTCCGTCCCCGGCGTTCGGGTCTTGGGCATCGACTACACGGCGACGAGGCGCACCCTGTCGCCGCAGAGCTTCGTCATGTCGTCGATGTCCGAGGTGAGCATGACGACCGGGCGGCGCTGCCGCAGCGCCGTCTCGGCCACGGCGGCGTCGATGGCGTATTTGTGACCATGCAGTCCGGCGTTGATCAGTATGGCTGAGGCGGCCTTGGCCTCCTCGTCGCCGATGTGCACGATCCGCACGCCGGACAGGACCCAGGCGAGCCGCGCCTTGTCGGTCCGGCGATGCACCGCTTCGATGATGGTGAGTGCGCTGACGACCACCTCCATGCCCCGCCTGCGGGCTTCGGCGACGAGGGCGACGACGGGCTCGTGATCGCTGACGAGCTTCGACAGGCCCTCGCAGTCGAGAACGAGGGTGCCTTCGTGACTCAGCTTGCGGCGGGCCACTGCCCCTCCTCGGCGAACACCTCGTCGAAGACCCGGCGTGCCCGCTCCTGCTCCTGCTCGGAGATAGGCCCCTGACGGCGTTCGTAGTCGGCCAGGTACTCGTCCAGGATCTGACCGCGCAGTTCGCGCTCCACCGCTTCGGTGATGAACGCGGAGAACTCACGCTTGCCGACCCGTCGGCGGATCGCCTCCGCCGTCCCCTCAGGGAGGGAGAGGCTGACTCTGGTGGCTGGCCCTTCACCGACGCTGTAAGGAATCTCGCCCATGGGAGCGACATTATCAAACAAGTAGGAATTCAGCCTGGGACACAGCACCCACCGAACGACGTGAGCTGCCCACTCGTCACCTCGAGGTCCCGGTTCTGCTCGCGTTCACCCACGTTCAGCTGTGTCCGGACATCACTGAACGATCCGCTTCACCGCAGGTCGGAACGCCCCGTCCCCCGCCGAACCCCCGGACGAACATGTGGAAAACGTGTCGGGGGCAACCCCTCACGAGTTCGAATCTCGTATCCTCCGCCAGTGCCTCACCGGGCACGATGCCGAAGGGCCCCACCGTTCGCGGTGGGGCCCTTCGACGTTGTCCGTCCCGGTTTCCGTCCCGGTTGGTTCTCGGGAGCTCCCCCGGTGAGGTGATGCACCGCTTCGATGGCGGTGAGTGCGCCGATGACCACTTCCGTGCCCCGCCTGCGGGCTTCGGCGACGGGGGCGACGAGCGCGTTTTCCCCCTTTCCCGCATCCACGGCGTCATGGACCTCCTGCCCGAATGACGGGGGCGGCCGGGGGCCGGGGGGACGAGGGGACGAGGGGAGAGACTCGGCCAGGGCGCGCAGGGCCTTTCCGGGCCGCCGCCCTCCACGAAGTGGGCGGGGGACGGCTCGTGGACGAAGCGGCGGGCCCCGGGGAGGCCGCGTTCGGCGATCGCGCCCGCGGTGTGCACGGGTCCGCGGATCAGCGGGCGATGCGCACCGGCGTCGTCTCCGTCACCTGGTCGATCTCCGAGACGCGTACGGTCACGCTCATCTCCCAGGTGCCGGGGAGGGGCAGGTTGACGGCGTCGGCGGCCCAGTAGCCGCCCCGGTCGGTGAGCTTCGCGTCGAGCGGGCCGATGTCCTGGCCCGGGAGGCTGAAGGACATGCGGAGTTCGGGGACGGTGGCGAAGCCGCCGTCGGAGCCGTAGACCACGGCCTGCACCGAGTTCTCGCCGACCCGGCCCGGGTCGAGGGTGATCTGCACGCTGCCGCGGGCGCCGGGGGCGCCCGGACCGCTCATGTCGAAGGGGACCTTGGTCACGGAGGCGACGGGCAGCCCGATCGACTGCTCGGACGCCGCCGCCTCCGCCTCCGCCCGGCCCGGGAGGGTGCCCGTCAGCACGGTCGTGAGGCCCAGGACGACGACGGAGACCGCGACCTCCGCGAGGACGGACCGGCGCAGGGCTCGGCGGTACGCCTCCTCGACCGGGGTGCGGGCCGGGGCGAGAGGGGTGCCGTCGTCGGACGGGGACGGGGGCCCGTCCGACGGGGCGGGGGCCTGCGCGGGCGTCCGCCCCGACACCCCCTCCTTCGCCGGAGCGCCGACCACCGCCGCCACCTTCGCCGCCGCCGTCGCCTCTGTCTTCGCAGCCACCGTCTCCTTCACCTTCACCTTCGCCTTCACCATCGCCTTCGTCCCGTCCTTCGTCCCGTCCTCCTCCTCATCCGGCGTCTCCGCCTCCTTCACGCGCGTGCGTGCCGCCTCCGTTCTCACCAGCCGTCCCGTCCACCGCCGCGACCAGGCGCCCGCCAGGAGCAGCAGGCCCACCGCCCCCAGCTTGGCCAGGAGGGTCCGGCCGTACGTCGTGTCCGTCAGGGCGTCGAGGGTGCCGAGGCCGCGCCAGGCCTGGTAGACGCCGGTCACCGCGAGGACGGTGACCGAGGTGGCGGCGAGCCGGGAGAAGCGGGCGGCCACGGCGGCCGGGAGGGTGTCGTGGCGGAGCAGGGTGAGCAGGGCGGTGAGGCCGCCGAGCCACACCGCCATGGCCAGCAGGTGCAGCACCGAGGAGGCCATCGCGGCCGGGACCTGGATGCCGGCCGACGCGTGTTCGGCGGCGGCCCAGGTCAGGCCGAGGCCCACGGCCAGGACCAGGCCGGTGGCGAGGGTCGCTCGGGTGGGCCGTTCGCGGCCGCGTCGGCGGAGCAGCAGGACGGCGGCCCCGGCCAGCAGGAGCAGCCGGGCGGCCAGGGCGATGCCGGGCCGGCCGGAGAGGGTCCGGGTGAGGCCGGTGGGGTCGAGGGCCTGCGCGGGGCCGGCGCCGGTCTCGTAGGGGGCGCGCAGCAGGAGCAGCAGGACCGTCGACGCGGTGGACGTCCACCAGCCGGCCACGAGGAGCCCGCGCAGCGGCCGGACGTCCGGCGGGCGGCACAGGGCGACGAAGGCGGCCGTCCCGATGAGCAGGGCGGCGGCGCCGTACGCCAGCCAGCGGCCGAGTTTGTGCAGGCCTGCGGTGGCCGGATCGTCGACGGAACCACCGGTGCCGCCGGGGAGGGCGGGCGGGGTCGGGGAGGGCGCGCCGATCGAGAAGGTGAAGGCGCCGGCGATGGGGTGGCTGTCGGCCGAGACCACCCGCCAGGCCACCGTGAAGGTGCCGGTGCCGAGCTTGGCCGGGAGGGTGACGCGGGCAGTGTCGGACCGGCCGTCGGCGTGTTGTGCCTCGCCCGTCCCGACGCGCCCGTTGCGGGGGTCGAAGACGCGGAAGGTGTCGTCGATCAGGCCGACGGACTCGGTGAAGGTCAGGGTGATGCTGCGGGGAGCGGTCGTGAGGACGGACCCGTCGGCGGGGTCGGCGTCGCGGAGGGCGGCGTGGGCCGACGCCTGGCCGGCGCTGCCGAGGAGGAGCAGGAGCAGGGTGGTGCCGAGCAGCACCAGCCCCCGCCACCGCCGGGCGCCTCCGCCCCGGCCGCCCCGTGCACCGCGCCGTCGCCCGCCACCGCGGCCGACGGCCACGCCACCGCGCCCGTTCACGTCATCACGCCCGTTCACGCCATCGCGCCCCTCGACCACGTCACCGCTCCGTACTCCGGACTGGACTCCCGTGCCTGGAGATACGTACGGACCGTGAGGCTGTCCTGCTCACCTCGCGGGGCGGGCCGGCACCGCGCCGTCCACCCGGTCGTGTCCGGTGATCCGGGAGGCGTGCGGGGAGGCGGGGAGGACGCAGGCGTCGCCGACGTCCTCGGGGCGGCCGAGCCGGGCGACCGCGACCGCCGGCGAGGTCACGGACGGCACAGTTCCGCGATGTGGGCGGCCCGGTCCGGGTGACGTGCCGTCAAGGTGGCGGCGTCCCCGTGTTCGTAGGCCGCGTAGGTGAAGCCGGGGGCCATGGTGCAGCCGAAGAGGGCCCAGGCGCCGCCGGGCGTCACCCGCGCGCCCATCCAGGTGCGCGCGGGGACGGTGAGCTGCGGGTGCTGGCCGCCCAGGACGTCCGGGCCGAGCACGGCCGTGCGGGAGGTGCCGTCGGGGGCGAGGAGCAGCAGTTCCAGCGGGTCGCCGAGGTAGAAGTGCCAGATCTCGTCGCCGGGGAGGCGGTGCAGGGCGGAGAAGTCGTCCGCGGTGAGCAGGGCGACGATCGCGGTTCCGGCGGGTGTGCCGTCCGGCAGTCCGGGTCCGGTCCAGGTGCGGCGGAACAGGCCGCCCTCGCGGGGGATCGGCTCCAGACCGTAGTGGGCGACGAGGTCCTCGGGGGTCACCCGGGGAAGGCTACCTCCCGCCTGAGGAAGGCGAGTCGGGCCGTCTTCTCCGGCAGGTACACGTCCGGCAGGTCGATCTCCGGGAGGGTGACCACCGGTCCGGCCTCGAAGCCCTGGCGGAGGAAGCGCGCGAGGGCCTTCTCGTTGCGCACGTCCGGGTCGACCACCGCCCGCCGCCGGTCCAGCCCCACCAGCACGTACGCCGCGAACGCGTCCATCAGCGCCGACGACCAGCCCGGCCGGGCGCCCCGCTCCCCGGCGGGCGCGAGCAGCACGTGGACGCCGATGTCCCCGGGCTCGACCTGGTAGCACTCGCCGACCCGGTCCTGCGACGGCTCGTACGTCTGGAGCACGGCGACGGGCTCGCCGTCCAGCTCGGCGAGGAAGGCGTGGTGGGTGTCGAGGCCGGCCAGGTGGGCGTAGACGTCGGCGACCTGGTCCTTCGTCAGGCCGTTCATGCCCCAGAACACGGCCCGTTCCTCGCTGACCCAGCCGTGCACGACCGCCGCGTCGGCCTCGGCGTCGAGGGGCCGGATGCGGACGGTGCCGAAGCCCTCGGTCTCCTCCACGTGGACGTAGCGGACGTTCACGTCAGTCATCGTTCTCCTTCGTCAGGTGCGCCCAGTCGGTGACGACCGGGGCCAGCTCGCCCGTGAGCCAGAGGGGGAGCTGGTCGTGGTGGTGGGGGCTGTCGGGGTGGCCACAGGCGCCGTGGGGCACGATCCAGCGGCTGTCCTCGCGACGGGCGAGGTCCCAGACGTAGCGGGCGGCCGGCCCGCGGGCGGCGAGGTCGGTCCAGCCGGGCACGGCGGAGGTGCACAGCACGCAGTCGTGGTCGCCGGAGAGGGCGGGGGCTTCCCCGGCGGGGTCGGGCAGGGCCCGCCACGGGGCGAGGCGGTGGGTGTCGCCCCAGCGGGCGGCCGGCTGCCCGGCGACCTCTTCGAGGGCTTCCCTCACCAGCTTCGGCCGGTCGATGCCGTACAGCTCCCCGGCGCGCAGGAGGTGTTCGAGGGCGTAGCCGATGCGGGGGACGAGGGCCAGCCAGGGCAGGAAAACCTCGGGGTAGGCGGGCGGGGTGGTGAGGGCGGCGAAGGCGGGCTCGGCGGCGAGGCGGCGCACGAGCGCGCTGCGCACGGCCGCGAACCGCGCCGCTTCCCGGCTGTCCGCGTCCATCCGGCGGTCCCAGCGCAGGAGCCGCGCCCGCAGGCCGGCCGCCGCGGGGGTCAGGCCGTCGAGGGCGGCCAGGTGGTCCAGCAGGGGTGCGGCGGAGGCGAGGTGGGTGTCGGTGTGGATGGCCGGCATGTCGGACGACGACCACTGCCGGCGTCGGCCGAGCAGCGCACGGATGCGGTCGGCGCGGTGCGGCGGGGCGAACTCGACGCCCAGGCCGGCGGCCGGTCCTCGCTGGTTGGCCATGACGGCGACGCCGTCGGTGAGTCCGGCGCGGGGCATCTCGTGCCAGCCGGTCCACTCGTGGCCGGGCTCCCAGGCCGGCACCGGGCGGATGCGGTTGGCCCGCGCGCGCACGGGCACGCGGCCCGCGACCCGGTGCAGCAGGCCGCCCTCGGTGTCGGCGGCCTGGACGACGTTGACCGGCTCGGCCCAGAGGTCGAGGGCGCGGTCGACGTCGGCGACCCGGCGGGCCCGCAGCAGGGGGAGCAGGGCGGAGAAACCGAGGTCGCCGGTGACGCGGGGCGGGTGGCGCAGGGCGAGCGCGAGGGGGGTGCCGTCGTCGGTGCCGCCGGGGCTTTTGCCGTCGAGGCCCTCGGGGCCGCCCGCGATCACCGGGCCGCGTCCGGTCTCCAGCACCTCGACCTCGACGGTCTCCTCCCCCGCCACCCGGACGAGTTCGGTGTGCCGTTCGACCCGCCGCCAGGTGCCGTCCGGGCCGAGGGCCTCGACGCCGGCGCCGGTGCGGCGCAGGCGTTCGCGGTAGAGGTCCTGGTAGTCGGCCATGGCGTTGGTGATGGCCCAGGCGACCGTGCCGGTGTGTCCGAAGTGGGCGATGCCGGGGACGCCGGGCACGGCGAGTCCGACGACGTCGAACTCGTCGCAGGCCAGCCGGATCTGCTGGTAGACGCCGGGGTCCTCGATGAAACGGTGCGGGTCGCCGGCGATGACGGCCTGCCCGGTGACCGTGCGGTCGCCGCTGACCAGCCAGCCGTTGCTGCCGGAGGTGCCGGGCCCGTCGGTGGCGAACAGGCCGACGGCGTCCTCGCCGAGGTGGTGGGCGGCCTCCCCGCGCCACAGTTTGGCGGGGAAGCCGGCGAACAGGATGTGGGTGGAGAGCCAGACGGCCAGCGGCGTCCAGGGCTCCCAGCGGCCGGGGGCGAGGCCGACGCGGGTGAACTCGGGGGTCGGGCGCAGCCCTTCGTTGACTCCGTCGACGTACGCCCGTACCCAGGCGGCGGTCTCCGGGTCGCTCGCCTGGAGGGTCGCGAAGCAGCGGCGGGCGGTGTCGTCGAGGCGGGCGCGGCGGACGAAGCGGTCCCAGGCGAGGGCTTCCGGGCCGAGGAAGGACGCCGAGGTGCCCCGCGCGCGGTGCCGCTCGACCTCCAGTTGCCAGGCGCGGTCGCGGGCGGTGACCCGGCCCTGGAGGCGGGCGAGGGCGAGGACGCCGCCGGCCCGCAGGTGCGGAATGCCCCAGGTGTCGCGGTAGATCTCACCCGTTCCGGTCCCGGGCTCGGCCCGGGTTCCGGCTCCGGTACCGGGCTCGGCCTCGGCCTCGGCGCCGGCCTCGGCCCCGGTTGCTCCGTCCGTCCGCCGGGCGGCTCCGTCCGTCTCGCTCGTCACCCTGGGACCCTTCTCGCATTTAGGTTAGGCTCACCTAATCAATCGGTGCAGGAATCGTACGCGAGAGGTGAAGGGGCATGGCGCAGGGGAGGGGCTGGGAGGGCGCGGTCCTGAAGTTGATGCGGGCGAAGGACTTCACCCTCACCGTCACGGGGGCCGAGGACGTCACCCCGCACTACCGGAGGCTCCACCTCACCGACGGCGGGCTGCTCGCCACGACCGGCGTCCACCCGACGATGTGGGTACGGCTCTGGTTCACCAACGCGGGCAGGCCGCACCAGCGGGCCTACACCCTGGTCGACCCCGACCCGGCGGCCGGCACCTTCTCCCTGGAGTTCGCCCTGCACGAGGGCGCCGCCGGCGACTGGGCGCGGACCGCCGGGCCCGGCGCCACCATCGAGGCCACCGTCCAGGGCACGGGCTTCGCCCGGCCCGCCCCGGCCCCCTCCCGCCTCCTCGCGATCGGCGACCCCGCCTCCCTCCCCGCGATCAACTCCCTCCTCGACGCCCTCGGCCCCGCACCGGCCACGATCTGGTTCGAGGGCGACGGGGACGGCCTCCCCTTCCGCACCGACCCGTCCCGGCACGACCTCCGCCGCACCCCCCGTACGGAACTGGTGGACCGCGTGAGGACCGAACTGCCCGCCCTGCTGGCAGCCACCCCGGACCCGTACGTCTGGATCGCCTGCGACACCCGGACGACCCGGACCCTGTCGGCGTACGTCCGCAAGGACCTGGCGGTCCCGAAGGAAAGGACGCACGCGCTGGGGTACTGGCAGGCCGGGTGACGCGCGGGCCGGGCCGCAGGGGCGGATGACGGGCGGGGCGGAGTCCCTCCGGTCCGTCGCCGACGTCACCGGGCCGGGCCGCAGGGGCGGGGTGCGCGCGCCCCGGCAGGGGCCGGACGCGGCGGCAGGGGCCGGACGCGGCGGCAGGGGCCGGACGCGGCGGCAGGGGCCGGACGCGGCGGCAGGGGCCGGACGCGGCGGCAGGGGCGGCCGGGGCGGCGAAGGGGTAAGCCGGGCGGTCCGCCCCGGGTGGCGGGCCGCCTCCGCGGGGCCTGAGCTGGGCACATGACCGAGCCACCCGCCGGCACCCCCTGGGGCCCGGAGTACGACGACCGCAGGGTCCACGCCCAGCACACCGCCCAGCACGCCGCGCCGTACCGGCACGAGCCCGAACCGCCGTTCGAGGGGCCGCTGCACGCCCTGTCCCGCGCCGCCTGGCAGGTCGTCCTGCTCACCGGGGTCGCGTCGCTGGTCCTCGGGATCCTGGTCCTGGTCTGGCCGGGCGCCTCCCTGTTCGCGGCCGGCGTCCTCTTCGGCGTCTACCTCGTCGTCAGCGGGGTCTTCCAGCTCGTCGCCGCCTTCGGCACCCACCGGGCGACCTCGCTGCGCGTGCTGGCGTTCGTCAGCGGCGCCCTGTCGGTCCTGCTCGGCCTGTTCTGTTTCCGCGGCCCGATGCAGTCGATCCTGCTGCTGGCGCTGTGGATCGGCATCGGCTGGCTGATCCGCGGGATCACCCAGACGCTGGCCGCCGTCTCCGACCGGGGCATGCCCGCGCGCGGCTGGCAGATCTTCCTCGGGATCGTGACCTTCGTCGCCGGTGTCGTCCTGATCGACGCCCCCTTCGAGTCGGTCGCCGTCCTCACCCTCGTGGGCGGCATCTGGCTGGTGGTGGTCGGCGTCGTCGAGATCGTCACCGGGCTGCGCATCCGGGGCCGGGCCGAACGGGTCCCCCGCACCGTGTGAGCCCGTGCCGGGCACTGCTCCGAACGGGCGGTCCTCCCGCCCGGTGTGCTGAACGCCGGGCGTGTCGGGGGCAGATGACCAGCCATGAGCAGCACCGCGAGAAACCTCCCGCGCCACCGTTCCTGGCTGCGGGTCCTCGTGCTGCTGCTCGCCGTCCTGGTACCGGGCACACCCACCGCGGTCTGCGCGCCCGCACCGGTGGCCGCCGCGGAGATCGTCGAGTACGACGCCCTGGACGCCCTGCGTCCCACCGGGGCCGCCGCCCGCCGTGCCGCGGCACCCCGCCCGGCCCCGGCCCCCGCCGCCCCTCGCGGCCTCGTCACGCCCGCGCCGCCCCGGCCGCCGTACCCGCCGGCCGCCCTGGACACCCTGCGCACGGTGGTCCTGCGCTGCTGACCCCTCGCTCCGCCCCGAGGAGGACACGTCAGTTCGACGCTTCGAGAAACACAGGACTCACGCCATGCCGACAGACCCGTACGCGGTCCTGCGCGCCCTGCTGCGCGCGGAGGCCGCACGCAGCACACCGAAGCCGCAGACCAAGATCACCGACCGGCAGAAGGGGCGGCCGATCCCGGAGGACGACCGGGGTCACTGACGCGCGGGGCGGAGGCGGGCCGCCGCCTCCGCCGTGCGGCACGGAAGGGGGAGAACGTGATCCCCACCCCATGGCCCCAGCCCGATCCCCGTCCACCCGGACCACGAACCGCGGACCGCGGACCGCAGGCCACGAACCGCAGGCCGCAGGCCACGAACCGCAGACCGCAGGCCCGGCGCGGCCCTCGCGCTCGCCGTCCACAGCCTGTGCGCAGCCGCCGCGGGACGCGGACGCCGTCACCGCCCGGGGCCGGCGGGGCAGCCACGCCACCGGACCGGACGCACGGGGACCCGGGGGCGCGGCCGGGTCGCGGCGACCGGCTCGGAGGCACCGTTCCCGCAGAGGACGGTGCCGACGACCTCGCCGCCCATCGTGCCGGAGGCCGGCCCCACCGGCCCCACCGGCCCCACCGGCATCCGTGCCGCGGACGGGGCCGGTGAAGGCGTACCCGGAGGCGGTCCCGGCGGCCTCGCCGACACTCACCCCTTCCCTTGTGCCCCGGTTCGCCACCTCTTTTCCGGCCTCACACTCCGCCGCCATGGCTGCGCCCGGAACGTCAGGACCGGTAGGCTTTCCGTGTGATCTTCAAGCGCATCGGAAACGGCCGGCCATACCCCGACCACGGCCGGGAAAGCACCCGGCAGTGGGCGGACGTCGCGCCGCGCCCGGTCCGCCTCGATCAGCTGGTGACCACCAAGCAGCAGCTCGACCTGGAAACCCTGCTCGCCGAGGACTCCACGTTCTACGGCGACCTCTTCGCGCATGTCGTGAAGTGGCAGGGAGACCTGTATCTCGAGGACGGACTCCACCGCGCGGTCCGAGCCGCCCTCCAGCAGCGCCAGGTGCTCCACGCGCGCGTGCTCGAACTGGACTGAGCCGGTCCCCGAACAGCCCGACCTCCTGCCTCCCGGCCCAGGGCCGGTTGGCCCTTTCGGGTGCTCTGCGCGCTGTCGAATGATCATCTAGTAGGCATGGCCGCCCCGGCGCACTACGCTGCGCTCATGAGCATGCTGACTCCCCCCGGCATGGGCGGCCAATACCGGATCACGGGGGACAAGTACCCCCGGATGCGCCCGTCCCGACGACGCGGCAGGCTGGTCGGCGTCGTCGTCGCCTGCGGAGCCGTGCTCGGCGTGGCCGGCTGGGGCACCCTTCAGCTGATCGACGTCTTCACCGGCGGCGGGGCCGACGCCTCGGCGGCCGGGGCGAAGGCCGGCTGCTCGACCAAGGCGAGCCCCGCGGCCACCGTGTCCCCGGCCGTCCTGCCCAGGCCCGCGCAGATCACCGTGAACGTCTTCAACGCCACCACGCGCAGCGGCCTCGCCAAGACCACCGCCGACGAACTGAAGAAGCGCGGCTTCCGGATCGGCGAGGTGGGCAACGCCGGCCCGCAGTACGACAAGAAGGTCACCGGAACCGGCGTACTGCTCGGCCCGGCGGCCTCGCTGAACACCTCGCTGCCGGTGCTGGCCACCCAGCTCACCGCCGCCGAGCGCCGCACCGACGCCGCCCGCAAGGGCACCGCGATCGACCTGATCATCGGCAACGGCTTCAAGGCGCTGACCGGCCGACCGGAAGCGACCAGGGAACTGACGGCCCTGGCCGCACCGAAGCCGACGGCGACCACGAAGAAGGGCTGCTGAGCGCCGTACCCCAGCGGTGGGGCGGTGTTACTCGGCCGCGCCGTACAGACGGTCGCCCGCGTCGCCCAGGCCCGGGACGATGTAGCCGTGCTCGTTGAGGTGATCGTCGACGGCCGCCGTGACGACGGTGACCGGCGTGCCCGCCAGGTCGCGCTCGACGACCTCCACGCCCTCGGGCGCGGCCAGCAGCACCACCGCGGTCACGTCGTCGGCGCCCCGCCTGATCAGCTCGCGGATCGCGGCGACCAGCGTGCCGCCGGTGGCCAGCATCGGGTCCAGGACGTACACCTGACGGCCGGACAGGTCCTCCGGCATGCGCGTGGCGTACGTGGAGGCCTGGAGGGTCTGCTCGTCGCGGATCATGCCCATGAAGCCCACCTCGGCGGTCGGCAGCAGCCGGACCATGCCGTCCAGCATGCCGAGGCCGGCCCGCAGGATCGGCACCACCAGCGGACGCGGGCGGGCGAGCTTGACGCCGGTGGTGCCGGCGACCGGCGTCATGATGTCGACCTGCTCGGTGCGCACGTCCCGGGTGGCCTCGTAGGCGAGCAGAGTGACCAGCTCGTCGGCGAGGCGACGGAAGGTCGCGGAGTCGGTGCGGCGGTCGCGCAGCGTGGTGAGCTTGTGGGCGACCAGGGGGTGGTCGACGACGTGGAGACGCATGTCCACAACAGTAACCGGGCCCGACCGGCCCGGCGTCCCCACACACAGTGACCTTCTCCCCCTCGCTTGAACCGTTCGTCGGCATCAAACCGCCCTTCGCAGGGAAGGTGGTGGAAACGGACCAGGGTGGTGGACCAATGCCTGACCTGCCAGAGCGTGCGGCGCCGCAAGCGGAGGAGCCGCCGGAGAACCCGTCGGAGGAGCCGTCGGAGACCGAAGCGCAGCGCCGCAGACGACGCGCGCAGTTCCTGCGCGAGCTGGCCGAGGCCCGCGAGCTGCGTGACCGCGTCCAGCCGCGCCGCGCAAAGACGGCCCGACTCCGACACGCTATGCGCATGCGCACGTTCCGCTGGTAGCGGTCCGCTGGGTGCCCGTTGGGAAGACCGCCGCCGTCACGCACGTTAACGGGGGTGGGCGTGCGTGACCGCACGGCAAAGCCGCGTACGATCCGCGGTGGTGGCAACGAGTGCGCTGGTGAGTTGCTCGCGGACGTCCCCGTGGACCCGCGGTCAAAACGTCCGGACACAGGGAGCCGAAGACGTCCCCTTGACGCCTTGTTTCTGCCACGATTCCGAGTGGGTGGGGCTCGGAGCCTGAGCTCTCTCCGCCCGTAACCTCCGCCGGGGGGACCCCCAACCGGCACGCCTAAGACCAGTGGGAGTCACGGTGTACTTCGCCGCACTGCTCGCGCGCACCGAAGACGGGTGGGAAGCGAGCGACACAGAGCTCGACGATGTGGAAACCCTGTCGGATCTCGCCGACCTGGCCCGGGAGGCCTCTCCGGACGAGGACACCGTCCTCGTGCTGATCGAGCAGGAGGACTCCTGGTTCGGGGTCGTCCGCATCGACGGCGAGGAGGACCCGCGCATCTTCGTCTCCGACGCAAGCGCCGCCGCCCGCAGTTCGTACGGCGAGATCCTCCTCACCGACGAACTGCTCGGCCGAGATCCGGGTGACGCCGACGACCTGGACGCCCTCGACCTCGACGGCACCGAGGACGGCGACGCCGAGGACGACGGGGACGGCGCGGGAAGCGCCGGTTCGGCCGAGGCGGTGCCGCACGGCCCGGTCGGCGACGCCGGCATCCTCGACGACCTCGGCGTCGGCGAGAAGGAACTGAGGTCGCTGTCCTCGGACGCGCTCACCGAGATCGCCGAGTCCCTCGGGGCCTCGGAGGTCCTGGAGACCGTCCGCTGACCGCACCGACCGAGGGGGGCCGGCCCGCCGACCCCGTACGTGACCGCTGGCGGGCCGCGATGCGGCTCGCCCTGGACGAGGCCGCGCTGGCCGCCCGCGGCGGCGACGTCCCCGTCGGTGCCGTCGTCCTGGCCGCCGACGGCACCACCGTCCTCGGGGCCGGCCACAACGAACGCGAGGCGGGCGGCGACCCCACGGCCCACGCGGAGGTGCTGGCCCTGCGGCGGGCCGCCGCGCGGACCGGCCGGTGGCGGCTGACGGGCTGCACGCTCGTCGTCACCCTGGAGCCGTGCACGATGTGCGCGGGCGCCCTCGTCCAGTCCCGCGTGGACCGGGTCGTCTACGGCGCCCGCGACGACAAGGCGGGCGCGGCCGGCTCCCTCTGGGACGTCGTCCGCGACCGCCGGCTCAACCACCGCCCCGAGGTGATCGAGGGCGTCCTCGCCGCGGACTGCGCCCGGCTGCTCACCGAGTTCTTCCGCTCCCGGTGAATCCGATTTCAAAGCGGGGCTCACCTTGTTGTAAGGTCTCTCTCGGTAGCGTGTCCGAGCGGCCGAAGGAGCTCGCCTCGAAAGCGAGTGTGGCGCAAGTCACCGAGGGTTCAAATCCCTCCGCTACCGCTGAAGACACCCCCTGACCCGTGGCGACACGGGTCAGGGGGTGTTCTGCTGTGCGGTGGCACGGCGTCCCCGCGAAACGCCCTGCCCCGTCGTGGCGTTGGTCGGATGAAACGATGTGAGGGTTACACTCGCGGCCGGCAGCAGGGGGCCCCAGGGGCAGCACTCAGAGGGAGGCCGCGGTGGCGGTGAACGCCAAGAAGATCGCCGTCTACGTGATCGTGGTCTTCGTGCTCTACGTGATCATCACGGACCCGGAGAAGGCGGCGGACTACGTCCAGATAGCCTTCGAGGGCATATCGGACGCGGCCAGCGCCATCGGCGACTTCTTCACCTGGCTCGCCGACGGAGCGAAGTAGCAGCCGGCAGCCGTACTCACCGGGAGTGCCCTTGATCCGCCATCTGGTCCTCTTCAAGCTCGACGAAGGCGTCACCCGCGACGACCCCCGGGTGGTGGAGGGCGAAGCGGCCTTCCGCGCCCTGGGCGGACAGATCGAGGAGCTGCGCTTCTGGGAACTGGGCTGGAACATCAGCGACCGGCCCATCGCCTACGACTTCGCGATCAACTCGGCGGTCGAGGACGCGGAAGCCCTGAAGCGGTACCTCGAGCACCCTGCGCACCAGGCCGGCGTGGCCCTCTGGCGCGAGTTCGCCACCTGGGTGGTCGCCGACTACGCGTTCTGACGCCGCGGCCCGGCCGGGCTCCCGACTTCGCGCCCGGCGTTTCGCGCCCGACGCTTCGCACCTGACGCTTCGCGCCCGTCTTCGCGCCCCCGCCCCCGGCCTCCGGCGCGCGGACCGGACCGTGCCGCACTGAGCCCTCCGCCAAAACGGCGGGGGGCTTTCGCGCGTCCTGCGCCCAACTTCTCGCTCAACACGGTGTTATGGGGTGCTTGCACACACTGCACATGTCTTGTGATGCTATGACCGCTTTTGATGGATGAGTTGACCGATGTTGATCTGACGAAGAGGTGGCGTTGACCGTGTCGGCCAGTACTGCGCCGCCTCAGGAGGAGGCACCCGCCCCGACGCCCGAACGGCGCCGCGGCGCGGACACCCGGGCACTGACCCAGGTGCTCTTCGCCCAGCTGAAGAACCTGCGACCGGGCACCCCGGAGCACGACCGCGTGCGCGGGGCGCTCATCGAGGCCAACCTCCCGCTCGTACGCTATGCCGCCGGCCGCTTCCGCTCCCGCAACGAGCCGATGGAGGACGTCGTCCAGGTCGGCACCATCGGCCTGATCAACGCCATCGACCGCTTCGACCCCGACCGGGGCGTGCAGTTCCCGACCTTCGCGATGCCGACGGTCGTGGGCGAGATCAAGCGGTACTTCCGCGACAACGTGCGCACCGTCCACGTTCCGCGCCGGCTGCACGAGTTGTGGGTGCAGGTCAACAGCGCCACCGAGGACCTGACCACCGCCTTCGGCCGGACGCCGACCACCGCCGAGATCGCCGAGCGGCTGCGCATCGCCGAGCACGAGGTGCTGTCCTGCATCGAGGCCGGCCGCTCGTACCACGCGACCTCCCTGGAGGCCGCGCAGGAGGGCGACGGACTGCCCGGCCTGCTGGACCGGCTCGGTTACGAGGACCCGGCGCTGGACGGGGTGGAGCACCGCGACCTGGTCCGCCACCTCCTGGTCCAGCTCCCCGAACGCGAGCAGCGGATCCTGCTGCTGCGCTACTACAGCAATCTGACCCAGTCGCAGATCAGCGCGGAACTCGGGGTCTCCCAGATGCACGTCTCGCGCCTCCTGGCGCGCAGCTTCCAGCGGTTGCGGTCGGCGAACCGCATCGACGCCTGACGGCCGCCGCCAGGCCCTCCGCGGGCGGTGACGGCCCTTCGGCGGGCGGCAGCGGCCCCCGGCGGTCACGGCTCCTTCCCGGGCGGCGACAGCACCCGGCAGGCCGCACCACACCCCGGCGGGCGGGGGCAGCGCCTCGGCGGACGGCGACGTGTGGTCCTTCGGGGGGTCCTTCGGGGGGAAGATCCGCAGCCGAACGCGGGAGCGATCCATCACCGGCTCGGGCGAATCACCCGTTGGGGCGCTTCCCGCCCGAACCGTGCTGAAAAACCGTCACACCCCCTCTTTCCAGGGCCTATTCGTGACTCGCATGTCGACATGTCACTACAGCGTGTTGCCGACATGTGACATTCTGCCGGAAGCGCGTTTGCCGGGGCTTCGGCTCCGGTATTCAGGTGAAGGCTGGCGTTCCTCGATCCGGAGCGTTCGCCACGACCGTCCCGCGACCCAAAGGGGGTGGCATGTCCGCAGACCAGGGCAGCTCGAAGGTGCTCATGCTCACGAAGAGCGAGTCCGCGCCCACCGAGCCCGTCACGCCCGTCGAGCCCGACGTGCTCGACGACGTCACGGCCCTCGAGGCCGCTCCCGTCCCGGCGCTCCCGGCCACGGGAGCCATCGACACCCGCACCCTGTCCCGCTCCCTGTTCCTGCGGCTGGCCGCGCTCGACGAGGAGAGCCCCGAGCGCGCGTACGTCCGGGACACGCTCATCGAGCTGAACCTCCCGCTCGTGCGGTACGCGGCGGCACGCTTCCGCTCGCGCAACGAGCCCATGGAGGACATCGTCCAGGTCGGCACCATCGGCCTGATCAAGGCGATCGACCGCTTCGACTGCGAACGGGGCGTCGAGTTCCCGACCTTCGCGATGCCGACGGTCGTGGGCGAGATCAAGCGCTTCTTCCGCGACACCTCGTGGTCGGTGCGGGTCCCGCGCCGCCTCCAGGAGCTGCGGCTGGCCCTCACCAAGGCCAGCGACGAACTCTCCCAGAAGCTGGACCGCTCGCCGACGGTGGCCGAACTGGCCCTGGTCCTGGGCGTCTCCGAGGAGGACGTGGTCGACGGGCTGGCCGTCGGCAACGCCTACACCGCCTCCTCCCTCGACTCGCCGGCCCCCGAGGACGACGGCGGCGAGGGCTCCCTCGCCGACCGCCTCGGCTACGAGGACACGGCGCTGGAGGGCGTGGAGTACCGCGAGTCGCTGAAGCCCCTGCTGGCCAAGCTGCCGCCGCGTGAACGGCAGATCATCATGCTGCGCTTCTTCGCCAACATGACGCAGTCGCAGATCGGCGAGGAGGTCGGCATCTCCCAGATGCACGTCTCGCGCCTCCTCACGCGCACCCTGGCCCAGCTCCGCGAGGGCCTGATCTCCGACTGAGCCGTGGCGCGGTCCCGTCGCAGGGTCCGCGCCACCGTTCGCGGGCCTGCTTGCCGACGGACCGTCGACGTCATCGGTGCGATGCGCCGGCCGACGTGGGCACAGGGCCGCCGGGACGCCTCACCGGACGCGTCGGCGGCCGTCGTCGTAGGTGCGGAAGTCCTGTCGGCGGACGGGGACAGCGGCCCGGCCACCCCGGCCGTGAGCGAGCCCGAACGTGCCGTCGCGGACCGCCGGTGGTGCGAGGAGGTGACGCTCGCCTTCCACAACTCGGGCGGCGCGCAGGGCTGTTCGGGCCAGGTCACGCCGAGGGCGCACGTCGTCGGCGCCCTGGGCGCCGCCTGGGCGACGATCGAGTCGACGGGGAGCTTCCTGGTGCCGGTCGGCCCGAAAGCCCGCGAGCGCGGCACCTGGACGGTCTGCGCGCATGCCCGGCGGGTCCCCCGGGCATGCGCGCGGAGAGACGGGGCGTGTCGGTGCGGGGGGGGGAGCGACTGCGCCGACCGACCGGGGGTGCGGGTGGCGGCCGGGGGACGGAGCCCGGGGCGGCCGCCCACCGGGACGTGGAGCCGGGACGCATGCCTGCGGTCAGGTCGGGGCAGGGCTCGGCCCGGGCGCCCGACACGAGGGCGGCGTGCGGGCGTTCGCCGGACAGGCTCTTGGGATCCAGGTCCGGGCGCCGGCCGCGGGCGTGTGGCGCGCCCGGTCCGGGCAGACCGTCCGGTGCGGTCGGGCGCGCCCCGAGCGGGCGCCGCCGAGAGGGCCGTACCGCCGGGGCGCGCCGTCCCGTCCGTTACTTCAGTGCCAGCCAGGCCACCGCCGCCACGATCGCCACCGCCGCGACGACGCCGAGGATCAGGCCGAGACGGGGGCCTGCCGGAGCCGGGGCCGGGGCCTGGCGGGATGCCTGGGGGGTGCCCTCGTCGACGAACGCCCGGAACATCTGGGTGCTGCCGGCGGGGTCGTGGTTGCCCTGGGGGCCCTGCGTGTTAGCCATGCCCCGAGACACTAGCGAAAGCGGCCGGGGCAGCCCAAGCGGGGGCGTACTCCGGCCCGGCCGGTTCGGCGTGCTCGACCTGCTCGGCGTGCTCGGCCGGTTCTTCCACCTGGGCGTTTACTTCCGTAACACTTGCCTTTGCCAACTTTTTGCGGCACCCACCCCCCGTTTGTTTGCCTGCAGCAACCAAGCGCTTCTATGGTTGCCCTAAGCAACAAAAGCGGGAGGTGTGATGGCAGGGCAGGCGCAGTTCGAGGAGCTGGCGCGTCAGCTCAGCGCCGTCGGAGCCGTGAAGCGGGACCTCGGGCGGATACTGCCGGCCGACTGCTCGCCCGGCTCGGCGGGGGTGCTGACGCTGCTCGACCGGCACGGTGACCTGCGCATGAGTGCCCTGTCCGAGCTGCTCGCCGTCGACATGTCGGTGACCAGCCGGCACGCCGCGCACCTCGCCGAACGGGGCTGGATCGAGCGGTCCCCGGACCCCACGGACAAGCGCTCGCGGATCCTGCGCCTCACCCCCGAGGGCCACGCGATGCTCGCCGAGCTGACCCGCCGCAGCACCGATCTGCTGGCGGAGCGGCTGAGCGACTGGACCGACGACGAGGTCGGTCAGCTCATCGGGCTGATGACCCGGCTGCGCGCCAGCTTCGGCGACTGCCGGTCCACCCCGCACCGGCCCCACCGGCCCCCTCCCGTTCCCGAGAGCGAACACCCACGTGGACCGTCACGTGACCGGACCACCCGTACACCCGCACAAGCGACGTAAGAGAAGGAAGCCCATGGCAACGACCACACCAGCCGGTGTGCGGGCTCACGCGAAGCACGGCGGAGGGTCCGCCGGCGACGCTCCGATGACCCACCGGCAGATCATGGAGGCCCTCTCCGGGCTGCTCCTCGGCATGTTCGTGGCGATCCTGTCGTCCACGATCGTCTCGAACGCCCTCCCGGAGATCATCGGCGACCTCGGCGGCGGCCAGTCCGCCTACACCTGGGTCGTCACCGCCACCCTGCTGGCGATGACCGCGACGACCCCCCTGTGGGGCAAGCTCGCCGACCTGTACGACAAGAAGGCGCTCGTCCAGATAGCGCTCGTCGTCTACGTCCTCGGATCGGCCGCCGCCGGTCTGTCGCAGAACCCCGGCATGCTGATCGCCTGCCGTGTGGTGCAGGGCGTCGGCGTGGGCGGCCTCTCCGCCCTCGCGCAGATCGTCATGGCGGCGATGATCTCCCCGCGGGAGCGCGGACGTTACTCCGGCTACCTCGGCGCGACCTTCGCCGTCGCCACCGTCGGCGGTCCGCTGCTCGGCGGTGTCATCACCGACACGAGCTGGCTGGGCTGGCGCTGGTGCTTCTACGTCGGCGTGCCCTTCGCCGTGATCGCGCTGATCGTGCTGCAGAAGACCCTGCACCTGCCCGTCGTGAAGCGGGACGTCAAGGTCGACTGGGCCGGCGCGTTCTTCATCTCGGCCGCGGTCTCGCTGCTGCTGGTCTGGGTCACCTTCGCCGGTGACAAGTACGACTGGCTGTCGTGGCAGACGTACACGATGGTCGCGGGCTCGATCGCGCTCGGGCTGGTCTTCGTGCTCGTCGAGTCGCGGGCGGCCGAACCGATCATCCCGCTGCGCCTCTTCCGCAACCGCACCATCACGCTGTCCTCCGCCGCCTCGATGTTCGTCGGCGTCGCGATGTTCTCCGGCACGGTCTTCTTCGCCCAGTACTTCCAGCTGGCCCGCGACGAGTCGCCGACCATGTCCGGTGTCCTGACGATCCCGATGATCGGCGGGCTCTTCGTCTCCTCCACCGTGTCGGGACAGCTCATCACCCGCACCGGCAAGTGGAAGGCCTGGCTGGTCGGCGGCGGTGTGCTCATCACGGCGGGCCTCGGCCTGCTGGGCACCATCCGCTACGACACCCCGTACTGGAAGACCGCCGTCTTCATGGCCCTGCTCGGCCTCGGCGTCGGCATGATGATGCAGAACCTGGTGCTGTCCACGCAGAACCAGGTGGCCCCCGGCGACCTCGGCGCGGCCAGCTCCACGGTCACCTTCTTCCGCTCCCTCGGCGGTGCGATGGGCGTCTCGGCGCTGGGCGCCGTCATGGCCCACCGCATCGGCGACTACGCCCGGGACGGCATCGCGGGCCTCGGCCCCGACTACGCCTCCGCCGCTTCGAACTCCGGGGGCGCCATCCCCGACATGGACAAGCTGCCGCTGCCGCTGCGCACGGTCATGGAGAGCGCGTACGGCCACGGCATCGCGGACGTCTTCCTGATCGCCGCCGTCATGGCCCTGCTGGCCTTCCTCATCACCCTGTTCATCAAGGAGGTCCCGCTGCGGACCAAGGGCGCGCTGGCGCAGACCGACTCCGAGGACACCCCCGCCCAGGCCAAGGCTCCGGCCGCCGTCGCGGCCGCGGCTCCCGCCGGTGGGCAGGCCCTCGCCGGCGCCGCCGCCGAGACCGGTCCCGAGGACACGCAGCGGCTCGCCGCCACCGCCACCGCCACCGCCGAGGCTCCCGCGGCCTCCTCCGGCGGCATCCCGGTCCGCGGTCTGGTCCGCGGTGCCGAGAGCGCGCCCGTGCCGCAGGCCGCCGTCACGCTGATCTCCCTCGCGGGCCGTCAGCTGGGCCGTTCGGTCGCGCAGGCCGACGGCTCCTACGGACTGGACGCGCCGGGCGCGGGCTCGTACGTCCTCATCGCCTCCGCCGACGGGTTCCAGCCGCAGGCGTCCACGATCGTCGTCACCGGCGAGCCGGTCGCGTACGACATCCTGCTCAGCGGGACCAGCGGGCTCGGCGGTGTCGTGCGGGCCGCCGAGACGGGCGAGCCCGTCGGGCACGCCATGGTCGTCGTCACCGACGTGCGGGGCGATCTGCTGGCCACCGGCACCACCGGTGAGCAGGGCGAGTTCTCCTTCGCCGAACTGGTGCCGGGTGCCGTGACCGTCGCGGTCAACGCCGCCGGGTTCCGGCCGCGCGCCCTGCCCGTCGAGGTCGGCGCGACCGGGGTGACCCGCGTGGAGCTGGTCCTCGACGCGGGGGCGCAGGTCCAGGGCGTCGTCCGGGCGCCGCACGGTCCGCTGGCCGACGCACGCGTGACGCTCGTCGACGCGGCGGGCAACGTGGTCGGCACCGCCACCACCGGCGTGGACGGGGCGTACGCCTTCACCGACCTCGACGGCGGCGACTACACGGTCATCGCGACCGGCTACCCGCCGGTGGCCACCGCCCTGACCGTGGCCGGCACCGGCGTGGACGGCCACGACATCGAACTCGCCCACCCCGGCGAGTAGCACGACACGGCACCGGCCCGTGGCGGGGTGCTCCCCGCCACGGGCCGGTCTCTTCGAGGAGTTGCGTGAGATGGGACTGACCGCGAGGATCCGCACCCGGGACGGATGGGCCGTGTCGCACGCGGTCGTCACGGTGACGGACACGACGGGCACGCAGGTGCTGCGCGCCGAGGCCGACGCGGAGGGTGCCGTACGCGACACGACCGCGCTGGCGCCGGGGGCGTACACCGTGATCGTCACCGCCGTCGGATACGCGCCGGCCGCCGCGAGCGCGCTGGTGACCGCGAGCGGCCGGGCCGAGGTCGGCACGGTCACGCTGGCCCGGCAGGGCGGCACCGAACTGCCGCCGCCCGGCCCGTGGACCGTCGACCCGGCGCACTCCACGGTCGGCGCGGTCGCCCAGCACCTCGGCATCTCCAGCGTGCGGGGCCGGTTCACCGACTTCACCGCGTCCGTCGAGATCGCCCCCGACGACATCGGCGCGTCGCGGGTGGTTGCGGTGATCCGCGCGGCCTCCATCGACACCGGCAACGCCATGCGCGACACCCACCTGCGCTCGGCGGACTTCCTGGACGCCGGCGCCCACCCGGAGATCACCTACCGCTCGACCGGCCTGACGGCCGCGGGCCCGGACCGCTGGACCGTCCACGGCGACCTGTCCCTGCGCGGCGTCGTCCGCCCCGTCGATCTCGACCTCGCCTACCTCGGCACCGGCGCCGACCCCTGGGGCGGCACCCGGGCGGCCTTCCGCGCGACGGCCGACCTGCACCGCGAGGACTTCGCCATCACCTACAACCAGGTCGTCCAGGCGGGCATCGCCGCCATCGGCACGACGCTCAAGGTCGAACTGGACATCCAGGCCGTGCAGGGGGAGTCACTGCCGCAGGCGTGAGCGCGGGCACGGGCAGACGCAGGCGCAGGCGCAGGGACATGCGTGTGGGCGTGGACGTGGGGTGGACATGGGCACGGCAGGGTCGGCCTCGGCGCCCGCCCCCGCGCCGCCCCGGCGCCTACGCTGGCCCCATGGCACCGAACATCGCGACCAACACGTCCGTCTCCCTCGACGAGCTGCTGGACTTCGTACGTCCCCGGCACCGCGCGATCCTCATCACCCGGCGCGCCGACGGCAGCCCCCAGTCCTCCCCGCTGACCTGCGGGGTCGACGACTCGGGCCGGATCGTCGTGTCCACCTACCCGGAGCGGGCCAAGACGCGCAACGCCAAGCGGGACGAGCGGGTCAGCGTGCTCGTGCTGAGCGACGACTGGAACGGGCCCTGGGTACAGGTCGACGGCACCGCCGAGGTCATCGACTCGCCCGACTCCGTCGAGGCGCTGGTCGAGTACTACCGCAACATCGCCGGTGAGCACCCCGACTGGGACGAATACCGGGCGGCGATGGTGAAGCAGGG